>NZ_JBHYUU010000096.1:0-31787 GCF_042749955.1 Kitasatospora sp. NPDC059462
GCGGCGTGCGGGCCGCGCGGCTGCGGGGCCCCCGGGCGGTGCGGGACCGGGCCGCCCGCCGCGCGGCGGGGGGGCCCGCGGCCGGCCCGCAGCGGGCTTCCGGGGGGTACGGGGTCGGTCAGTTGAACTGGTCCGGGTGCGGGCCGGTGCGCAGGCCGCGGTCGGTGGCGGCGATGGCGGCCATGTCCTCGTCGGTCAGCCGGAAGTCGAAGACGTCCAGGTTCTGGCGGATCCGCGCCGGGGTGACGGACTTCGGGATGACGATGTTGCCGAGCTGGAGGTGCCAGCGCAGCACCACCTGGGCGGCGGACTTGCCGGTGCGGGCGGCGATCGCGGTGATCGCCGGGTCGTCCAGGACGGCGCCCTGGGCGAGCGGGCTCCAGGCCTCGGTGGCGATGCCGTGCGCGGCGTGGAAGGCGCGCAGCTCGGACTGCTGGAGGCCGGGGTGCAGCTCGACCTGGTTCACGGCCGGGACCAGCTCGCTGTCGTCCAGCAGGCGCTGGAGGTGGGCGGGCTGGAAGTTGGAGACGCCGGCGGCACGGATGCGGCCCTCGGCGGCGAGGCGTTCGACGGCCCGCCAGGAGTCCGCGTAGAGGTCGCGGGCCGGGGTGGGCCAGTGGATCAGGTAGAGGTCGATCTGCTCCAGGCCGAGCTTGGCGAGGCTGGCGTCGAAGGCGCGCAGCGTGGCGTCGTAGCCCTGGTCGGCGTTCCACAGCTTGGTGGTGACGAACAGTTCCTCGCGCGGCAGACCGGAGGCGGCCAGGGCGCGGCCGACGCCGCTCTCGTTGCCGTAGATCGCGGCGGTGTCGATGCTGCGGTAGCCGGCCTCCAGGGCGGCGGTGACGGCGGCGGTGGTCTGGTCGTCGGGGACCTGGAAGACGCCGAAGCCGAGCTGGGGGATCTCGACGCCGTTGTTGAGCTTCACGGTGGGGATGACGGGGTTGTTCATGGTGCGCACTTTCAGAGAGGGCGGTCGGTGAGGGTGTAGCGGACGGTCTGGGCGCCGATGAGTCCGTCGCGGAAGACGAAGGTGTCGGTGCCGTCGGTGACCTGGTGCGTGGCGGTGGCGGCGGTCCACTGGAGGAACAGCACCCCGTCCGCGAACTGCGGGTCCAGCTGCCAGTCGGCGTCCGGGAGGTCGGCCAGGAGGCGGCCGATGACCCGCCGGACCCCGTCGTGGCTGCGGAACGCGCCCCGGGGGGTGATGAGGACGGCGTCCTCGGTGTAGTTCCCGGCGATGTGGTCGAGGTCCCCCGTGCCCAGGCGCTGCCCGTGGTCGGCGAAGACCTCCTGCGGGGTCCGGGTCACCGGGCGAGGGCCGTCAGCGCGGCGGTGGCGAAGGAGTGGTCCTGCTCGGGGGCGCCGCCGCCGAGGCCGATGGCGCCGACGAGCTTGCCGTCGCGGTGGATCGGGACGCCGCCGGCGATGAAGAGGAGCGGCCGGTCGAGCGCGGTGGTCAGGGTGTGGAACGGGCCGTCCGGCTTGACGAGGTCGACCAGGTCGGCGGTGGGGGCGTCCAGCTGGAGGGCGGTGTACGCCTTGCGGGTGCTGGTCTCCCCGGAGATCAGCACGGCGCTGTCGTCGCGGAGGAAGGCGAGCAGGTGGCCACCCGCGTCCAGGACGGTGACGCTGACCGCGACCCCGGCCGCCTGGGCGGCGCGGCGGGCGGCGGCGACGAGGGTCTCGGCGTCGGCGGTGGTCAGCGGGGTGAGGGTGGTGCTCATGGTGGTGCTTCTCCTGAAAGGAACGGGACCGGAAGGAACGGGACCGAAGGGAACTGGACCGGAAGGAACGGGACCGGGTCAGTGGTGGACGGGGACGGGAGCGGCGGTGACGGCGCCCTCCCGGACGGGGGCACGGCGCTCCAGGACGGCGGACCAGACGGCCAGCAGGAGGGCGGCCCCGGCGAGCAGCGCGCCGACCCAGTTCGGGGCGCTGTAGCCGAGTCCGGCGGCGATGACCTGCCCGCCGAGCCACGCGGCGAGGGCGTTGCCGAGGTTGAAGGCGCCGATGTTGACGGCGGAGGCCAGGGTGGGCGCGCCGTGCGCCTGGTCGAGGACCCGCTTCTGCAGCGGCGGGACGGTGGCGAAGCCGAGCCCCCCGACGAGCAGCACGGAGACCGCGGCGAGGATCTTGTTGTGGGCGGTGAGGGTGAACAGGGCCAGGACGACGGCGAGCCCGCCGAGCGAGGCGTAGAGCATCGGCATCAGCTTGCGGTCGGCGAACTTGCCGCCGAGCAGGTTGCCGAGGAACATGCCGACGCCGAACAGGACCAGCAGCCAGGTGACGGCGCCGTCGGAGTAGCCGGCGACCTGGGTCATCATCGGGGCGATGTAGGTGATCGCCGCGAAGACACCGCCGAAGCCGAGGACGGTCATCGCCATGGCGAGCAGGACCTGGGGGTTGCGGAACGCCGTGAGCTCGCGGCGCAGGTGGGCCCCCTCGGGGCGGGGCAGGGCGGGGACGAGCTTGGCGATGCCGAGCAGTCCGACCACGCCGAGCGCGGCGACGACGGCGAAGGTGAAGCGCCAGCCGACGGCCTGGCCGATGAAGGTGCCCAGCGGAACGCCGACGATGTTGGCGATGGTCAGGCCGGTGAACATCGTGGCGATGGCGCCGGCCTTCTTGTCGGGGGCCACGAGGTCCGCGGCGACCACCGAGCCGATGCCGAAGAACGCGCCGTGGGCGAGGGAGGCCACGATGCGGCCGACGAGCATCACACCCATGGTCGGTGCGACGGCGGAGAGCAGGTTCCCCGCCACGAACAGACCCATGAGGATCATGAGCATGGTCTTGCGGCCGATCCGGGTGCCGAGCACCGTCATCAGCGGGGCGCCGATGACGACGCCGATCGCGTAACCGGTGACCAGGAGGCCGGCGGAGGGGATGGACACGCCGTAGTCGCCGGCGATCTCGGGCAGCAGGCCCATGACCACGAACTCGGTCGTACCGATCCCGAAGGCCCCGATGGCCAGGGCCAGGAGCGCGAGAGGCATGGTGTACTGCCTTCCATACGGTTGCTGTTGCGCCTTACGTGCTCCGACAATAGTTGCAAGCGCGGGCAAAGTGCAAATGCGGGCATCCGTCCATCGCCGATGGCGGGCGCCTGCTGTAGATAGTACTTGCATGAGCGGGATACCCGTGTTGGCAGATAGTCTCTGCCAGGGCTTATCCTGGAGAACGAACAACCTGGAAAGGAGAGCCGCGCCCATGACCGCCACGGACCCCGCGCTGACCGCCCTCGCCAACGGCTGGGCTTCCCTCTACCTTCTGGCCGGCCGGATCGAGGCGCACATCGAGCGCGCCCTGCAGACCGGGCACGACCTGAGCGTGCGCGAGTACTCGTTGCTCGACGTGCTCAGCCGCCAGCACGACGGCGAGGGCGGGCACCTGCAGATGAAGCAGGTCGCCGACGCGGTGGTGCTCAGCCAGAGCGCCACCACCCGCCTCGTCACCCGGCTGGAGGACCGCGGCCTGCTCTCGCGCTACCTCTGCGCGACCGACCGCCGCGGCATCTACACCGATGTGACCGGGCCCGGCCTGGAGCTGCTGGAAGCGGCCAGGCCGACCAACGAGGCCGCCCTCCGGGAGGCGCTGGACGAGGCCGCCAGGAACCCCGAGCTGGCCCCGCTGGTCGCCACCGTCGAGGAGATGAACACGGCGCGACGGCTCCCCGAGCCCGCCGCCGCGCACTGAGCACGACGAAGCCCCGGGACCTCGCGAGAGCGGTCCCGGGGCTTCGTCGTGCCGACGGTCAGGCGGCCAGGCGGTCGAGCGGTCGAGCGGTCGAGCGGTCGAGCGGTCGAGCGGTCAGGCGAGGGTGGCGCCGCGGGTGCGGGCGAGGTCCTCCAGGCCGTAGCGGGTGACGTGCTCGGGATTGCCGAGATCGACGGCGCGGATGCCCTCGGCGGTCAGGCGGGCGTTGATCTCGTCCAGGTGCTGCTGGACGAGCAGCTTCTCGGCGTCGGTGGTGCGGCCCTTGTGGGGGCGGCCGGCGTGCTCCAGGCTCGCGTAGTTGACCCGCTCGCGGGCGGAGGCGGCGGCACCGGCCGGGGCGCTCTGGACCGGGACGGGGCGGGCGGCCCGCTCGGCGCCGCGCAGCACCTCGGCCATCGGCGCGGCGGTGGCCAGCCGGTCGAACGCCTCGGCGGTCATCACGACGGTCTCCGGCTCGTCGCCGTCCGGGTAGTGCAGCTCGACCGTCACCAGGTCGAGCGCCAGGCCCGCGACCCCGGCCAGTTCACCGGGGAGCGCCTCGATCTCGACCGGGCCGTCCACCAGGTCGGGGTGTTCGCGGACGACGATCCGCACCAGGTCGTCGCCGTTCTCCGCGTGCTTGCCGGTCAGGTCCGAGAACCGGATGATCTTCTGGCCCACTTGTCTTCCTCTCCCTGCCCCTGTGATCAGCGCAGAGCCTAGCCGGGGCGCAGCCGGCGGACGTCCGGAGCGGACGTGCGGCGGGCGCGCGGGGAGGCGCGCGGGCAGGGCGCGCGGAATTGGCCCGCCGAACGGCGGATGCGGCACAGTGGCCCCATGAGCGCGGACACGAGGAGTCACCCGGTCTCCGGGCGGACCGGCCCCGGGCGGCGACGGCCGGTGCAGCAGCGCAGCCAGGAGCGCTACCGGCGGATCCTGGACGCCTGCGCCGCACTGCTCGACGAGGCCGGGGCGGCGGCGCTCACCACCAAGGAGGTGGCCCAGCGCGCGCGGGTGCCGATCGGCACCCTCTACCAGTTCTTCGCCGGCAAGGAGGACCTCCTCGCCGCGCTCGCCGGGCGCAACCTCGACCAGTACCTGCACCGGCTCGACGACCGGCTGCGGTCCGGAGCACCCGTCGGACCGGCCGGGTTCACCGATCTCGCGGTGGAGGAGTTCGTCGCGATGAAGCGCACGGTTCCCGGCTTCGGGCAGGTGGACTTCGGGCTCGCCGGACCGGCCGTCCCGGGGGGTGTCCGCGCCGACCGCCATCTGCTGGACCCCGAGGTCGACAACAACACCGCCGTCGCGCTGCGGCTCCAGGCCCTCGGCGGCGAACTCTTCGCGGCCGCCGACCCGGCGGCCCTCACGCTCGGCCTGCGGGTGGCCCTGGAGGCGGCGGACGCGGTGCTCAAGCTCGCCTTCCGCTGTGACCCGGACGGCGACCCGGCGATGATCTCGGAATGCAAGCGGCTGGTCCGCTGCTACCTCGTCGACCAGCTCGGCGGGCAACACGGCGGGCAGGTCGGCGGGCCGCTCGGTCGTCCCTGAACGGTCGTCCCTGAACGGGCGCCCCGGGCCGGGGCCGGCGAGCCGTCGCGGGCCGTCGCGGGCCGTGGCGAGCCGTTGCGGGCCGGGCGCGCGGGCAGCACAGTGGAGACAGCAGCACGGTGGGACGGAGGAGGGCGGCAACGGCCGCGCCCCCGTCCCCGCTGTCCGCACACACCCCGAGGAGCAAGACCATGCACGCAGCCGTAGGTGACCAGCTCCACATCCACAGCCGGGCGGTGGGCATGGTCGACCAGAAGGGCGAGATCGTCGAGGTGCGCGGCCAGGACGGCCAACCGCCGTACGTGGTCCGCTTCGAGGACGGCCACACGGGTCTCGTCTACCCGGGCCCGGACTGCAACATCGAACCCCGCGAGGCGATCCGCTGACGCCACCGGCCACCGCCCCGTGCCGGTCCGGCCCGGGGCGGTAGTCGTGCTGTTGCCCGGTCCGCCCCTCGGCGAGGGTCCGCTCCCCGGTGGCGGTCTGCCCCTCGGCGACGGCGCCCCGGCCCTGCCGGGTCCGCTGGCGGCGCTCGCACCGGTGCTGGAGCAGTACGGCTACCCGGCGGTGGCGCTGTTCGTCCTGCTCGACAACTGCGGGATCCCCGCGCCCGGGCAGACCATCCTGGTGCTGGCCGCCGTCTTCGCGGGCACCGGGCACCTGGACTTCGCCGCCGTGGTGGCGATCGCCTTCGGGGCAGCCGTGCTCGGCAACACCCTGGGCCACCTGATCGGCGCCACCGGCGGCCGCGCCTTCGTGCACCGCTGGGGCCGGTACGTGCTGCTCACACCGGAGCGGACGGCCCGCGCGGAGGTGTTCTTCGCCCGGCACGGCGGCAAGGTGGTGACCGTCGCCCGGTTCTTCGACGGGCTGCGGCAGACCAACGGCATCATCGCCGGGACGACCGGCATGCCCTGGCCGCGGTTCCAGGCGTTCAACGTGCTCGGCGCCGCGCTCTGGGTGGGGGTGTGGTCCACCGTCGGGTACCTGGCCGGCGCGCACGTGGGCACGGTCTGGCGGACGGCCGTGCGCTACCAGCTGTGGCTGTTGATCGGGCTGGGCGCCCTGGCCGTGCTGTTCGCCGTCCGTCTCCTGCTCGCCCGCCACCTGCTGCGCGGCCGCCGGGGGCGGGAGGCGGACGCGGAAGGAGACGGAGAAGGGAACGGGGACGGGAAAGGGGACGGAGAAGGGGCGGGCGGGAGGGAGGACGAGGCGGACGGGCGCGGTTGCGACGGCCGTCCCGGCCGGTGAGCCTGGAAACGATCACCTGGGAGGCGAGGATGGCCGATGTCGGGAGGCGCACGGGCCCCGGGAGCGGGGACACGCACCGGGCGCCCGCCAACCGGACCGTCGTCCTCGCCGTCCTCGGGGCCACCGCCGTGGCCCTGGGCGCGCAGGCGGCGGGCGGCACCAGTGCCCGGCTCGTCCTGCTGCTGGTGTTCGTCCCCGCGCTGCTGGCCGGTCTGGGCACGCTCGCCCAGACCGTCGGCGCCGCGATCTGGGTCACCGCCGTCATCCTCGTCAGCTCGGTGTTCTTCCCCCCGGAGTCGATCAACGGCCGGGCGCTGACGCTGGCCACCGTCGTCGGCGCCTCCGCCGTCGCGGTGCTGCTCTGCGCGCGCCGGATCCGGCGCGAGCGCGAGCTGTACCGGATGCGGCAGAGCGCCGTCGCCCTCCAGCGCCAACTCCTGCGCCCGCTGCCGGCGCTGACCTCCGACGTCCTGCTCCACGGCCGCTACCGGCCGATCGAGGAGGACGCCATGGTCGGCGGCGACCTCTACGACATCGCGGACACCCCCTACGGCACCCGGGTCGTCATCGGCGACGTCCAGGGCAAGGGACTGCCCGCGATCGGCACCGGCTTCGCCGTGCTCGGCGCGTTCCGCGAGGCCGCCTTCCGCGAGCCCGCGCTCACCGACGTCGCCCTCGCCCTGGAGGACGCGGTCACCCGGCACAACACGTACGCGGCGCAGAGCGGCGAGGCCGAGCGCTTCGTCACCGCGACGGTGTACTGCCTGGACCGCCGCACCGGCGTGCAGGCCGTCAACTGCGGCCACCTCGCCCCATACCTGCTCGTCGGCGGGCGCGTGGAGGCCGTCCCGCTGGCGGCCGGCGTGCCGCTCGGGCTCGCCGATCTCGCCGGGGAGGTGCGGACCGTCCAGTGGTTCGACCTCCCCCGCGACGGGACGCTGCTGCTGCTCACCGACGGGGTCACCGAGGCCGCGGACCGCGACGGCGTCTTCTACCCGGTCGAGCGGCGGCTCCTCGCCCTGGGCGACCGCACCCCGGACCAGCTCCCCGAGGCCCTCGACGAGGACGTCCACCGCCACAGCCGTGGCCGGCGTCGGGACGACCTCACGATCCTCGTGCTGCGCCGCAACCCCGGCACCACCGAACCGGTGGACTAGCCGGCTAGCTCAGCGGGAAGACCTCGAAGGCGACGGCGAAGCGCGTCCCCAGCCGGGTGCCCGCGCCGCGGCCGGCGCCCTCCAGGAAGCCGCGGGCGTCCGCCATCGCGCCGCCGAGACCGGCGAGGTACGCCTTGTGGGCCTCCAGCGAGGCGACGCCCCGGTCGAAGTGGTCGGTGGTGTCCACCGCGTGCGCCGAATCCGGCGAGGACGCCGCCCAGATCTGCCGCACCCCGTTCCACGGTTCGAGGCCCTTGTCGACCAGCTCGCGGAAGACCCAGCGGTTGCCCGCGTCCCGCACCGCGTCCAGGGTGGCCCGGCCGACGGCGATGTGGTCGGCCTGGTTGAGGAAGACCCCGCCCCAGGTGTCGCGGAAGTTGCTGGTGATGACGATGTCCGGGCGGTGCCGGCGCACCACCCGGGCGATGTCGCGGCGCAGCGGCAGGCCGTACTCGACGACGCCGTCCGGGTGACCGAGGAACTCGACGGTGTCGACGCCGACGACGGCGGCGGAGGCGATCTGCTCGGCCTCGCGCAGCGGGCCGCACCGCTCGGGGTCCATGCCGTCGATGCCGGCCTCGCCGCTGGTGACCATCACGTAGACGACCTTCTTGCCCTGGTCCGTCCAGCGGGCGACGGCGGCGGCCCCGCCGTACTCCATGTCGTCGGGGTGGGCGACGACGACCAGGGCGGTCTGCCAGTCCTCGTCGACGGGCTCGAAGGGCGCGGGTGCCTGCTGCTCGGTCATGGTGGTGCTTGCCTCTCCGTGATGCCGGCGGGTGCCGTCGTTCGGCCGTTCGGTCGTTCGGTGGTCCGGCCGTTCGGTGGTTCGGTCGTGCCGCACGCGACTCTAGAAGATCACCGAACCGCCCGCCGGGTGATCACGTCGAGCGAGGCGACGGGGTGGCGGGGCGGCGGACTTGCCCCTGACGCGTGGGGCAGGGATTAGCGTCCTCGCACCCTCACGTCCTCTCACCTTGGAGTCCGCTCATGCCATCCTTCCCCAGCACCGTCCGCGAGGTCCGGTTCGTCGCCGCGCCCGACGGCCTGCCCACCCCCGACAGCTTCGCCCTGGCCGAGGCCCCGCTGCCCGCCCCGGCCGCGGACCAGGTCCTCGTCCGCAACCGGGCCTTCGTGGTGTTCCCCGCCCTGCGCACCCTGGTCGGCGGCGCGTTGAGCGACGCGCCCCTCACGATCCGGCCGGGCGACGCACTGCTCGGACCCGCGCTCGGCGAGGTGCTGGCCGCGCCCGCCGACGGGCCGCTGCGCCCCGGCGACCTGGTCACCCATCTGCTCGGCTGGCGCGACCACGCGGTCGCCGAGGCGGGCGCGTTCACCCGGGTGGACGACGGGTTCCCCGACCCGCTCACCCTGCTCGCCCCCGGCCTCGTGGGCTACGGCGCGCTGACCCGCGCGACGGCGGTGCGGCCGGGCGACGTCGTCCTGGTCACCGGCGCGGCGGGGGCGGTCGGCGCGGTGTCCGGGCAGGTGGCCCGGCTGCTCGGGGCGGCCCGGGTGATCGGCACCACCGGCTCGGCCGCCAAGGCGAAGCGGCTGACCGAGGAGTTCGGCTTCGACGCCGTGCTGGTGCGCGGGGCGGGCCCGATCGCCGACCAGCTCGCCTCCGCCGCCCCGGACGGCATCGACGTGCTGCTGGACATGGTCGGCGGCGAGCAGCTCACGGCGGCCGTCGACGCCGCCCGCCCGGACGCGCGGTTCGCGCTGATCGGGGCACTCGCCGGGCAGCTGGACCCGGCCCGCAGCGGCGCCGACGCTCCGACCGTGGTGGACAGCTTCCGGCTGCTCGTCCGCAACGTCACCGTGCACGGCGTGAGCGGGCAGCGGTACGCGGAGCTCGAACCGGAGTGGCGCGAGCGGCTCGCCGGGTGGCTGCGCACCGGCGAACTGACCGTCCCCCTGACCGTCCTCCCGGGCATCGAGCAGGCCCCCGGGGCGTTGTCCCGGCTGATCGACGGGGACGTCTTCGGCACCATGGTCGTCGAACTGTAGACCGCCCGGACGGTCCGGCGACCGGACGCAGGACGCCTGACGCCGGGCGCCGGACGCCGGACGACCGGAGCACCGGTGGGCGGGGCGGCAGGACGCTCGGGGAGGGGCGGATGACAGGACGGATGAGGATCGGCGACGCGGCGGCCGCCGCCGGCACCACACCGCGGGCGCTGCGCTTCTACGAACAGCGGGGCCTGCTGCCGCCGCCCACCCGCACGGTGTCCGGCCAGCGCGAGTACGGCCCCGAGACGGTGAGCCGGGTGCGGGTGATCCGGGCGTTGCTGGCGCTCGGGCTGACCGTCGACGACCTCGTCAGCCGGGTGCACCGGCTGGACATGCTCGCCGAGGACCCGCCGCGCAGCTGCGCGTCCACCGGTGAGTTCGGGCCGGACACCTTCGCCCCGGTGATCGAGCAGCGCCTCGCCGCCCTGGACGCGGAGATCGCCCGGCTGACCCGGCTGCGCGAGAGCCTGGCCCGCCACACCGGGGCCGCCACGCCGTAGGCCGTCGAACGCCGTACTCCATAACCATCGGGCAACGTGCAGAGAGTTCTCTGCAGAGACCTCTATGCAGAGAACTCTCTGCACCCTACGATTCGAGCATGCCCACCGAAGAACCGTCGCCCGAAGAACCCACCACCGAACCGCCCGAGCGGCCCGCGCGCCGGCTCGACGCGCGCAGCCTGCGCGGGCTCGCCCACCCGCTGCGGATGAAGATCTTCGAGCTGCTGAACCTCGACGGCCCGGCGACTGCCACCCGGCTGGCCGAACGGCTCGGCGAGAACACCGGCACCGTCAGCTGGCACCTGCGCCACCTCGCCGAACACGGGTTCATCGAGGAGGAGACCGGCCGTGGCACCAAGCGCGAACGCTGGTGGCGGCGCGTCCCCGTCACCAACCGGCTGGAGACCACCGACTTCCAGGACGACCCGGACACCCGCGGCGCGGTCTCGCTCTATCTGCACGAGCTCCTCGGGCAGTACTTCAACCGGATCAACACCTACATCGCCGAGGACTGGCCGGACGAGTGGCGCAACGCCGGCACCATCTCGGACTGGAGCCGGATGTGGATGACGCCGGACCAGCTCGCGTCGCTCAACGACGAGTTGTTCGCCGTCATCCGGCGCCACCTGCCGGACGAGAACACCGAGCCGGACCCGACCGCGCTGCCGGTCGTCGTCCAGCTCCAGTCCTTCCCGCGGCGCCGCTACCCCGCCCGCCCGGCCGACGCCGGGAGCGCCGACACCGGGCGCACCGACGACGGGCGCACCGATGCCGGCAACACCGACACCGGGCGCACCGACGACCCGCAGGGGAGCGCCGAATGAGCCCCGACGCCACCGCCCCCCGCAGCCTGCTGCGCCGTCACCGCGACTTCCGGCTGCTCTGGTGCGGCGAGACGGCCGGCAAGTTCGGCTCCTCCGTCACCGGCGTCGCCATGCCGCTGATCGCCGTCTCCGAACTGCACGCCTCCACCTTCGAGATCGGCCTGCTGAGCGCCGCCTCCTGGGCACCCTGGCTGGTCATGGGCCTGCCGGTCGGCGTCTGGGTGGACCGCTTACGACGCCGTCCGGTCATGCTGACGGCAGCCGGCGTCTCGCTCGCGCTGTTCGCCGCCGTCCCGGTGGCCGGGTGGGCGGGCCGGCTCAGCGTCGGACTGCTGCTGGCCGTCGCCCTGCTCACCGGCACCGCGGCCGTCTTCTTCCAGACCGCCTACACCGCCTACCTGCCCGACCTGCTCTCCCCCGCCGACCAGCCCGAGGGCAACGCCAAACTGCACGGCAGCGCCTCCGCCGCCCAGATCGTCGGCCTCGGCTCCGGCGGCCTGATCGCCCAACTCGCGGGCGCCGCCAACGGCATGTTCGCCAACGCCGCGACCTTCCTGGTCTCGCTGCTCTGCCTGGGCCGCATCCGGCACCGCGAGACGCCGCCCCGGCCGGCCGCCGACCGGTCGCTGCGCCGCGAGGTCGGCGAGGGCCTGCGGCTGCTCGCCGGGGATCCGTGGATGCGCAGCTTCGCCCTGTTCGGCGCGGCGTCCAACCTGGCGCTGATGGGCTACCAGTCGATCCAGGTCGCCTTCCTGGTCCGCGAGGTCGGACTCGCGCCGGGCACCGTCGGCGCGCTGATCGCCACGGTCGGCAGCGGCGGCGTCCTCGGAGCCTTCGTGGCCCGCCGGGTCGCCGCGCGGATCGGCACGGCCCGCGCGATGATCCTCTTCGAGCTGGGCGTGCCCTCGCTCGCCCTGCTGATCCCGCTCACCGGTCCCGGCGCGGGCGTGCTCTGCTTCGCCGCGGGCGGGTTCGCGATCTCGGTCGGCGTGGTGGCCGGAAACATCATCAAGGCGGGTTTCCAGCAGCGCTACTGCCCGCCCGAGCTGCTCGGCCGCATCAGCGCGAGCGGAGCCGTCCTCGGCTTCGGCACCATCCCGCTCGGTGCCCTGCTGGCCGGCGTCCTGGGCACCGCGATCGGTCTGCGTCCCGCCCTGTGGATCGCCACCGCCGGCGTGCCACTGGCTGCGCTCGTCCTGCTCCTCTCCCCCGTCGGCCGCACTCGCGACCTGCCCACCACCCCGCGCTCCGCCGACACCCCGGTCCCGGTCCCGGCCCCGGCCCCGGCCCCCGAGTCCGCCACCACCGCCTGACCGGCCGCCGGCCGAGGGGAGCGCCACCGCAGGCGTCACCAGGGCAGCACCCCCCGCTCGTCGGCGAGCCTTCGCCACCGCCCACGGCCCGGTGATCACCGAGGTGATCCCGGGCCCACCGGCACGCCCGAGCGAAGTCGGTGGCCGACGGAGGCACGGTCCGGCGGGGAGGCACCGGCGCCGCGCCCGCTCTGCGCCCCGCCCTGTGGATCACCACCGCCGGGGTGCCGCTGGCGGCGCTCGCCCTGCCCCCCGTCGGCCAGAGGCGCGGAGGCCCCGGAAGCCACCCCGCCGACAGCCCTCCGCCCGACGGCTGCCGGGCGAGGGCCCCGCCCCGCAGCCCGCAGTCCCTTCCCACGTCGGCGCGCAACGGGGAACATCCCGACTTCCGGAGTGCCGGCCCTGCCCCTCCCACCTGCCCGGCCGTCAGGCGATCGGCGGATCCGGGCGGGCGAGCCGGCGTCGTAGGTTGACGGCATCGCACAGGACAGGCCGGGCGGCCGGCCCCCTCCGCCCGGAAGAACCGACCGCCGAAACGCGGCCGCAGCTGGAAGTCGTGCCACGGCGGCACCGGCCCGGGCCGCCAGCCGCCCACCCGCGCGCGCCGCCGACTGCCGGACCGGCGCCATGACACGGGACGCGCCGGGCGACCGACCCTCCCCTCCGGAAGGGCCGACCACCGGAACGCGGCCACACCCGGAAGCAGCGCCACGGCCACCCCGGCCCAGGCCGCCAGCAGCCCACCCGCGCACGCCGCCGACCGTCAGGCCGTCGCCATGACACAGGACACGCCAGGCAACCAGACCCACCCCTCCAGACGAGCCGACCACCGGAACACGACCACAGCCGAACGCAGTGCCACGGCAGCCCCGGCCCAGGGCGCCAGCAGCGCACCCGCGCGAGCCACCGACCATCAGGCCGGCGCCATGACACGGGGACCCTCCCGTCCGGAAGGGCCCACCACCGGAACACGGTCACAGCCGGAAGTCGTGCCACGGCCGCCCCGAGCCGCAGCAGCGCACCCGCGCGCGCCACCGACCGTCGGACCGGCGCCATGACACAGGACACGCCAGGCAACCAGACCCACCCCTCCGAAAAAGCCGACCGCCGAAACGCGGCCACACCCGGAAGCAGCGCCACAGCGGCCCCGGCCCAGGCCGCCAGCCGCCCACCCGCGCGCGCCGCGACCGGGTGGGGGCGGGCGGGCGCCGTAGGTTGACGCCATGGCACAGGACACGCCGGGCGGCCGGCTCGCCCCTCCGAAGTGGCTGACCGCCGGAATGCGGCCGCAGCCGGCGGCGGTGCCGTGGGCGGCCGTGGCCCGGGCCGCGGCGGGGCTGGCGGCGCCGCTGGCCGTCGGGCTGGCAGCGGGGCGGCCGGCATACGGGGCGCTGGCGTCGATGGGCGCGCTGTCCGCCGTCATCGGTGACACCGCCGACGCCTACCGGATGCGGGTCTTCAACATCGCCGTGCCCCAGCTGTTCGGTGCCGTCGGCGTCGCGCTCGGCACCCTGGTGTTCGGGCGCGACTGGACGGCCGTCGCCGTCCTGACGATGGTCGCGCTGGTCTCCGGGATGATCTCCTCGATCGGCTCGGTCGCCTCCGTCTCCGGCCTGCTGCTCCTGCTCAACGCCGTCGTCGGGGCCGGTCTGCCGATGCCGCACCCGTGGTGGAAGGCGCCGCTGCTGCTGCTCGCCGGCGGGGCCGTGGTGCTGCTGCTCACCCTGTTCGCCTGGCCGCTGCGCAGCGGCGTGCCGGAGCGGGCGGCGGTGGCGGGCAGCTACCGGGCGGTCGCCGCGTTCGTCCGCGCCGCCGGCACCCCGGAGCACGACGAACGGCGGCTGGCCGTCACCCAGTCGCTCAACTCCTCCTACGACCTGCTGCTCGCCCACCGCACCCGCCGGCACGGCCGCTCCCCCGGGCTGGCCCGGCTGATCGCCCGGCTCAACGCGCTGATGCCGGTCGTCGAGGCGGCCTCCGCCGCCAAACTGCGTCCGGCCGCCCGGCTCGGCCCGCTGCCGGAGGCCTACCCGGCCGCCGTGCTGGCGCTGGCCGACGCCGTCGAGCGCGGCCGCGCCGCCCCGGCACCGGGCGAGGACCCCGCCGCCTTCCTCGACCTGCCCGCGCCCACCGGACCGTCCGAACGCGCGCTGGACCAGGCCCTGCGGTACGCGGCCGCGGTCGGCGCCGAGCCCGGGCGCGCGGACGTCCCCGACCGGCTCGGCAGCCCCGCCGCCCCCGGCGAGCGGGCCCGGCGCGCGGCCCGGGCAGCGCTGCTCTCCGGCGCGTCCTGGCGCTACGGCCTGCGGCTGGCGCTCTGCATCGGCCTCGCCCAGGTGCTGGTCTCGGTGCTGCCGGTGCCCCGCTCCTACTGGGTCGCACTGACCGTCACCTTCGTCCTGAAGCCGGACTTCGGCTCGGTGTTCTCGCGCGCCGTGCTGCGCGCCTTCGGCACCGCCCTCGGGCTGGTGATCGCCATCCCGGTACTCGCCGAGGTCCCGCGCGGCTGGTGGGACGTACCGACCGTCGCGGTGCTGGCAACCTTGATCCCGGCGTTCTCGGCCAAGGGGTACGCGTTCCAGACCGCCGCCATCACCCCGGTCATCCTGCTGCTCTCCGACCTGCTCAACCACCAGGGCTTCGGGCTGGTGCTGCCCCGGCTGTACGACTCGCTGATCGGCTGCGGGATCGCGCTGCTGGCCGGCTACCTGTGCTGGCCGGAGTCCTGGCATACCCGGATCGGCGACCGGCTGGCCGACGCCGTGGCGGACGCCTCCGCGTACGTGGCGCTGGCCTTCGCCGCCGCCCCCGGGCGCGATCAGCCGTCCCGGCCGCGCCGACGGCGCCGGCTCTACCGGGACCTCTCGGCGGTCCGCTCCGAGTTCCAGCGCGCACTGACCGAGCCGCCGCCGGTCGGCACCCGGGCGGCGGCGTGGTGGCCGCTGGTGATCGCGGTGGAACGGGTGGTGGAGGCGACCACCGCGACCCGGGTCCGGGTCGAGCACGGGGTGCCGGCACCGCCGCCGCAGGAGGTCGCCGCCATCGCCGCCGACCTCGCCGCCCTGGCCGAGGCGCTGCGCACGGGCACGCCGCTGCCGGCCCCCGAGGAGGGGCCCGCCGCCGCCCACGGCGCCGCGGACGACGTCCTCGGGCCGCTGCGGCGCGAGGTCCGCGCGGCCTGCGCCATCGCGTCCCCGGTCCTGGGCTGACCCGCGCGACAGGCCGGCCGGGGCCGGGCGCGCCCGGGGACGTGCGGTCGGTGACGGGCACGGCGGCGCACGCGGCGACGCACGCGGCGACGCCGCCGACGGCCGCTCAGTCCTGGATCCGCCGCCAGGGCCGGTCCGCCTCCAGGGCGAACGCCAGTTCCAGGAGCAGCCGCTCCTCACCGTGGCCGGCCGACAGGTGGACGCCGATCGGCAGCCCCTCGGGGCTCGCGCCGACCGGCAGGGCGATGCCGGGGCCGCCGGTGACGTTGTTGACCGGGGTGAAGGCGACGTAGCGGGTGAGCCGCTCCAGCAGTTCGCCGAAGGCGACGTTCGGGCTCAGGTGACCGATCGGCGGCGCGACGTGGGCCAGCACCGGCGACAGAATCGCGTCGTACGTGCGGAACAGGCCCGCGTACGTCCGCTCGGAGGCGCGCAGCCGCCGCACCACGCCCGGCACCCGGGCGAACTCGCGGTGGAAGACCCGCCGCAGACCGGTGGTGAAACCGTCCAGCCGGGCCGCCCGGAAGCCGGGGTCGACGGTCAGCCGGCCGGTGGTGGCGATCAGGAAGGCGATGTAGCCCCAGTAGAGGATGAAGTCGCGGGAGAACTCCTCCCCGAACGGCAGCTGCACCGGCGTCACGTCATGGCCCAGGGCGGCCAGCCGGGCGGCCGTCTCCTCGACGGCCGCCCGGGTCGGCCCGTCGGTGGGCGCCGTCGGGGAGTCCACCACCAGCCCGATCCGCAGCCGGCGCCCGCCGGGGCCCTCGACCAGGCCGAGCGGGGGCATGGCGGGGTTGCGGTAGTGGTGTTCGGCGGCGGCGAGGAACGCGGCGGTGTCGCGGACGGAGCGGGTCAGCACGCCGTCGGTGATCAGGTCGACCGGGAGGCGGCGGCCCTGGGCGTTGGGCACCATCCGGCCGCGGGTGGGCTTGAGGCCGACCAGCCCGCAGCAGGCGGCCGGGATCCGGATCGAGCCGCCGCCGTCGTTGGCGTGCGCGACGGGGACGACGCCGGAGGCGACCAGCGCGGCGGCGCCGCCGGAGGAGGCGCCCGGGGAGTGCGAGGTCAGCCACGGGTTGCGCACGGGGCGGGCGGTGGCGTACTCGGTGGAGGCGTTGAGGCCGAACTCCGGCAGCCGGGTCTTCCCGAGGACGGACAGGCCGGTGCCGAGGAACTGCTCGGCGAAGCCGGCGCTGCGGCGGGCCGGTTTGGCGCGGAACGCCGCGCTGCCCTGGCCGGTGGGCATGCCGCGCAGGTCGGTGTTGTCCTTGAGGAAGCTCGGCACGCCGTACAGCGGCGCGTCCGGCCCGGCACCGTGCACGCCGTGCGCGCCGCGAACACCGCCCACACGGTCCACGCCGTCCACGCCGTGCGCGGCACCGCCCCCGCCGCCGTGGCCGGGGAACGCCCGCCCGTACGCGGCGAAGGCGACCGGGGCGAGCGCCGCGTCGACGCGTTCGGCGCGCGCCACGGCGGCCGCCGCCAGCTCGGCGGGGCTCACCTCGCCGGCCCGCACCAGGGCGGCCAGTGCCACCGCGTCGTGCTCCCCCAGCGCGTCGTCCCCGTAGGCGTGCACCCGCTCGTCGGCCATCCGGACTCCCCATCCCTGCCAGTCGGTGACGGCACCCGGGCCCGGTTCGCCACCTACCCGCCGGTAATGCCGCGCGAGCTGAGCAGTCTAGGCCGGGCGCGGCCGTACCGAACAGCCCCGCGTGGCGCGGGCACGATCGGGCCGCACCGCCCGTTCGGTCCTGCGACGCTTCTGGGATCCCGACCGCCGGGCCCGACCCCCGGCGGCCCGCGTCACCCCGTCACCCCCGAAAGCTGGTCCGCATGATCGAGCTCGACTTCGACGGCACCGGATTCCGCCGCAACGGCGCGCCGCACCGGATCGTCTCCGGCGCGCTGCACTACTTCCGCGTCCACCCCGCGCTGTGGGACGACCGGCTGGCCCGGCTGCGGGCGCTGGGCGTCAACACGGTGGACACCTACATCCCCTGGAACTTCCACGAACTGCCGACCGGCGAGGTGGACTTCACCGGCTGGCGGGACATCGCGGGGTTCGTCCGCCTGGCCGAGCGGCACGGCCTGGACGTCATCCTCCGCCCCGGCCCGTACATCTGCGCCGAGTGGGAGTTCGGCGGGCTGCCGGCGCGGCTGCTGGCCGTGGACGGGATCCGGCTGCGCAGCTCCGATCCCGCCTTCCTCGCCGCGGTGGACGGCTGGTTCGACGCCCTGGCGCCGCAGCTGCTCCCGCTGCTGGGCAGCCGGGGCGGTCCGGTGGTCGCCGTCCAGGTGGAGAACGAGTACGGCAGCTACGGCACCGACGCCGCCTACCTGGCGCACCTGCGCGACGGCCTGGTCGCGCGCGGGGTGGACTGCCTGCTGTTCACCACCGACGGCTCCGAGGACTTCATGCAGCAGGGCGGCGCGATCCCGGGCCTGCTGGCCACCGCCACCTTCGGCTCCCGCGCCCCCGAGCGCTTCGAGGTGCTGCGCCGACAGCAGCCGCAGGGGCCGCTGGCGGCGATGGAGTTCTGGATCGGCTGGTTCGACCGGGTCGGCGATCCGCACCACGTCCGGGACGCCAAGGAGACCGCCGCCTCGCTCGACGAACTGCTCGCCACCGGCGCCTCGGTGAACCTCTACATGGCGCACGGCGGGACCAGCTTCGGCTTCTGGGCGGGCGCCAACCACTCCGGCACCGGCCCGGACACCCCTGGCTTCGAGCCGACCGCCACCAGCTACGACTACGACGCGCCGATCGGCGAGGCGGGCGAGCTGACCGAGAAGTTCCACACCCTGCGGACCGTCATCGGCCGGTACGTCCCGCTCCCGGAGGGCGAACTCCCGCCCCTGCCGCCGCGGCTGGCGCCGCGCCGGCTCGACCGCGCGAGCGGCCGGGCCCGCCTCCTGGACTCCCTCGACGCGCTCTCCACGCCCGTCCACCGCCCCGTCCCCGAGCCGATGGAACGCCTGGGCCAGTCGTCCGGCCTCATCCATTACCGCACCCACGTCCCCGGCCCGCGCCCCGAACTGCCCCTGCGCGTCGACGGCATCGGCGACCGCGCCCAGGTCTTCGCCGACGGCCGCCCGCTCGGCGTCCTCGACCGCAACCGGCCGGAGCAGACCCTCCCCCTGGCCACCGGCCCCGCCGGCGTCACCCTGGACATCCTGGTCGAGGCCCTCGGCCGCGCCAACTACGGCCCCCAGCTGGACGACCGCAAGGGCATCCGGCGCGGCGTCTCGCACGAACGCCAGCGCCTGCACACCTGGGAGATCCGCCCGCTGCCGCTCACCGACCTCGACGCCCTCGTCCTCCACGACGCCCTCGACACCGCGGACGGCGACCCCGCCTTCCACCGCTTCGAGACCGACCTCGACGCCCCCGCCGACGCCTTCGTCGCCCTCCCCGGCTGGGGCCGCGGCCTGCTCTGGCTGAACGGCTTCCTGCTCGGCCGCTACACCGACGAGGGCCCGCAGCGCACCCTCTACGCCCCGGCCCCGCTCTGGCAGGCCGGCCGCAACACCCTTCTCGTCCTCGAACTCGCCCGCCACGGCGACTCCCTGGAACTCCGCGACGAGCCCGACCTCGGCCCCACCACCCGCGCCCCCAGCGCCGACTACTGAGCCGCGCCCGGGGCCGGCCGTGCGGTGCGCGGCCGGCCCCGGGGCCGGGTCACTCGACGGTGACGCTCTTGGCGAGGTTGCGGGGCTTGTCGACGTCGCGCTTCAGGGCGACGGCGGCGTGGTAGGCGAGCAGCTGGAGCGGGATGTTGAGGAGCAGCGGGTCCAGCTCGGGTTCGCTCTTGGGGACCAGCACGCAGTGGTCGGCGAGCTTGGGGTCGGGGCGGCGGTGGGCGACGGCGAGGACGCGGCCGGAGCGGGCCTTGATCTCGCCGAGGGTGGTGAGGTTCTTGTCGAGCAGCTCGTCGTCCGGGACGAGGGCGACGGTGGGCAGTTCGGGGCTGATCAGGGCCAGCGGGCCGTGCTTCAGCTCGCTCGCCGGGTAGGCCTCGGCGTGCACGTAGGAGATCTCCTTGAGCTTCTGCGCGCCCTCGCGGGCGACCGGGTAGCCGCGCACCCGGCCGATGAACATCATGCCGGTGGAGTCGGCGTACTCGGCGGCCAGGGCGGCGATCTCGTCGCTCTGGGCGAGGATCTCGCGGATCTGGCCGGGCAGGGCCTTGAGGGCGGAGACGATCCGGCGGCCGTCGGCGGGCGAGAGGTCGTGGATCCGGCCGAAGTGCAGGGCGATCAGCGCGAAGGCGACGACGGTGGAGGTGAACGCCTTGGTGGAGGCGACCGAGATCTCCGGACCGGCGTGCAGGTAGATGCCGCCGTCGCACTCGCGAGCGATGGCGCTGCCGACGGTGTTGACGACGCCGAGGACGCGGCCGCCCTTGCGCTTGACCTCCTGGACGGCGGCGAGGGTGTCGTAGGTCTCGCCGGACTGGCTGACCGCTATGTAGAGGGTGTCGGCCTCGATGACCGGGTTGCGGTAGCGGAACTCGGAGGCCGGCTCGCTGTGGGCGGGGATCCGGGCGAGCTCCTCGATCAGCTGGGCGCCCATCTCGCCGGCGTAGTAGGCGGAGCCGCAGCCGAGGATCTTGACCCGGCGGATCTCGCGCAGTTCGCGGGCGTCCAGGTTGAGGCCGCCGAGGTGGGCGGTGGCGAAGCGCTCGTCGAGGCGGCCGCCGAGGGTGCGCTCGACGGAGCCGGGCTGCTCGTGGATCTCCTTGAGCAGGAAGTGCTCGTAGCCGCCGGTGTCGTAGGAGTCGATGTCCCAGTCGACGGTGGACGGCTGGCGGTGGGTGGTGCGGGCGTCCTCGGTGAAGGTGCGGAAGCCGTCGGCGCGCACGGTGGCCAGCTCGCCGTCCTCCAGGTGGACGACCTGGCGGGTGTAGCGGACGAGGGCGGAGACGTCGGAGGCGACGAACATCTCCTTCTCGCCGAGGCCGAGCACGATCGGGCTGCCGTTGCGGGCGACCACGATGCGGTCGGGCTGCTCGGCGTCGAGGACGGCGATGCCGTAGGTGCCGACGACCTTGCCGAGGGCGGCGCGCACGGCGTCCTCCAGCTCGCCGCCCTCGGCGGCGTGGGCGGCGACGAGGTGGGCGAGCACCTCGGTGTCGGTCTCGGAGCGGAACACCGCGCCCTCGGCGGCGAGCCGTACCCGCAGCTCGTCGGCGTTCTCGATGATGCCGTTGTGGACGACGGCGATCCGCCCGTCGTTGTCCAGGTGCGGGTGGGCGTTGGCGTCGCTGGGCACGCCGTGGGTGGCCCAGCGGGTGTGGCCGATGCCGGTGGTGCCCTTGAAGCGGGCGGGGACGTCGGCGGCGAGGTCGGCCACCCGGCCCTTGACCTTGCGGACCTTGATGCCGCCGGTGCGCCCGGCGACGGCGACGCCGGCCGAGTCGTAGCCGCGGTACTCCAGCCGGGCGAGGCCCTCCAGCAGGAAGGGGGTCGCGTCCTTGGGGCCGATGTAGGCCACGATTCCGCACATGGTGGGCTCCTTGGTTCCGTGAGTACGAGGGCGGCCGGGCGGGCCGTGCCGACAAGACCTGAACGCGGCGGTGAGGGACGGCCGGTGAGGGAACGGCCGGCCGCAGGGTCGGCCGGTCAGCCGTAGACGATCCGGCGCAGCTGGCGGGCCGAGAGCCCGGGCGCCGCGACCCGGCGGGCCGGGAGTTCCTCGGCGAGCCGGGCGAAGATCCGTTCGTTGGTCAGGCCGCGCGCCTGCAGTTCGCCGTGGCGGCGCCGGACGTACTCCTCGGTGGTCTCGGAGAAGTAGGCCAGCACCTCCGCCACCACCCGCGCCGCCTCCCGGGGCCCGAGCGGGCTGGTCCGGGTGAGGTGGGCGAGCAGGTCTTCGTGAGGGTGCGAGGGACCGGGCGAGCTGGACACGAGTGGGGAGCCTAGGCGCCCCCTCAGCGAAAGATCAAAAATCCTGCCCGATTTCGGGCAGGATCCTGCCGTGTTCGAAGCATGAACGGGGGTCTTGTAGCCGCACGGGTGACCACGTAGCGTGATGACTTGCTCACACACCGGGGGGCCGGGGGAGGACGGGAGCGTCGGAAGAGTGTCGGAAGAACCGGAGGCTTGCTGATGTGCGGGATCACCGGATGGGTCGCCTACGACCGCGACCTGACCCTCGAACGAGCGGTGCTCGACGCCATGACGGCGACCCAGCTCTGCCGCGGTCCGGACGCCGGGGGCGTCCACCTGGAGCGGCACGCCGCGCTGGGCCACCGGCGCCTCGCCGTGATCGACCCGCAGGGCGGCGTCCAGCCGATGACGGCCGAGCACGACGGCCGGCTGCTGGCCGCCCTCAGCTACAGCGGGGAGGTGTACAACCACCGCGAGCTGCGCGCCGAGCTGGAGGCCGCCGGGCACCGCTTCCGCACCCGCAGCGACACCGAGGTGGTGCTCCGCGCCTACCTGGAGTGGGGCGAACACCTGGCCGAGCGGCTCAACGGCATGTTCGCCTTCGCCGTCTGGGACGCCCGCGCCGAGGAACTGCTGCTGGTCCGCGACCGGATGGGCGTCAAACCGCTGCACTACCACCCGACACCGGACGGCGTGGTCTTCGGCTCCGAACCGAAGGCGCTGCTCGCCCACCCCGCGGTGCGCCCGGTGGTCGACCTCGACGGACTGCGCGAACTCCTCGCGCTGACCCGCACCCCGGGCCTCACCCCGTACCGGGGCATCGCCGAGGTCCGGCCGGGCCACGTGGTGCGGGTGCGGCGCCAGGGCCTGACCGCCCGGCGCTACTGGGCGCTGGAGGCCCGCGAGCACGTCCAGGACCTCCCCACCACGATCGGCACCGTCCGGGCCCTGCTGGAGGACATCGTCCACCGCCAGCTGGAGTCCGACGTGCCGCTCTGCTCGCTGCTCTCCGGCGGCCTCGACTCCAGCGCGGTCACCGCCCTGGCGGCCCGGACGCTGCGCGCCGCCGGCGCCGGCCCGGTGCGCTCCTTCGCGGTCGACTTCACCGGCCAGTCCGAACACTTCGCCCCGGACGCCGTCCGCACCACCCCGGACGGCCCGTACGCGCGGATGCTCGCCCGGCACGTGGGCGCCGACCACCAGGTGATCGAACTGGACAGCGCCGCCGTCGGCGCCCCGGCACAGCGGCTCGCCACCCTGCGCGCCCGCGACCTGCCGGGCGGCGTCGGCGACATGGACTCCTCGCTGCTGCTGTTCTTCCGCGGGGTGCGCGAACGCTCCACGGTGGCGCTGTCCGGCGAGTCGGCGGACGAGCTGTTCGGCGGCTACCGCTGGTTCCACGACCCGCAGATCGTGCGCACCGAGGACTTCCCGTGGGCGGCGGTGCTGAGCAGCCTCGGCGGCAGCGGCAGCGGGCCGCGCGAACAACTGCTCGACCGGGAGCTGCTCGGCAAGCTCGACCTGCCCGGCTACCGGCAGGCCCGCTACCGGGAGGCGATCGCCGAGGTCCCGCACCTGCCGGACGCCGACCCGTTCGAACGGCGGATGCGGGAGGTGTCCTACCTCAACCTGACCCGCTTCGTGCGCATCCTGCTGGACCGCAAGGACCGGATGAGCATGGCCACCGGGCTGGAGGTGCGGGTGCCGTTCTGCGACCACCGGCTGGTGCAGTACGTCTTCAACACGCCGTGGGCGATGAAGTCCTTCGACGGCCGGGAGAAGAGCCTGCTGCGCGCCGCCGTGCGGGACGTGCTGCCCGACGAGATCGCCGACCGGATGAAGAGCCCGTACCCGGTCGTCCAGGACCCCCGCTACCCGCAGCTGCTGCGCGGCGAGCTCGCCGCACTGGCCGCCGACCCCCGCTCCCCCGGCCTCGCCCTGCTGGACCGGCGGGCGCTGTCCGACGCGCTCGCCCCGGACACCGATCCGCAGACGGTCCGGCTGGCGACCGATCTGGCCCTGGACCTGGACGCGTGGCTGACGGAGTACCAGGTCCGCCTGGAGCTGTGAGCGACCCGCCCCCGGGCGGCGCGCGCCCCGCGCCGCCCGGCCCCGTGCCACCGTCCGTGACCAGCCGCGGGCCCGCCTCGTTGACCGGGCGGGACGTGCGATAGCGTCGCCGACACCTCCCGAATGGCGGTCGATAACACGGAATCCGAAGCCCGTGCCGTCAGGATGGGGAGAGTCCCGTCCGTCTCGATCCGCCGGGGGATCTCCGTCATGCAACCGCGAGCCTTCGCGATCCTCACCGCCCTGCTGCTCGGGGTGCTCGGCCTGGGGTCGGTGGCCGTCACCGACTGGACGCCCGAGCCGGTCACCGCCGCGGTGGCCGGGCCGGCCTCCCCCGGGGCCGGCACCGACGGCGCGGGCGGCCCCGGCACCGGACAGCCGGCCGCGAGCGCCACGGCGACCGGGGACCCGGCGGTGTGGACCCGCTCGACGCTGCGCAACAAGCTGATGGCCGAGATGGAGGCCACCGACCCCGGCGTCGCCCTGGCCGACCTCGACCGGATCACCAAGCAGCTGCCGTACACCGTCCGGTTCTGCCACCCGATCGCCCACGAGCTCGGGCACGCGGCGGTCACGCGCTTCCACGCCGACTTCCAGAAGGTCATCTCCTTCCCGCACGAGACCTGCGCGGCCGGCTACCTGCACGGCGCCGTCGAGGAGATGCTCAACGCCTCCACCCAGCCCGAGACCGACCTGGTCAAGCTCTGCGCGCCCAAGAACAGCGGCCCGTGCATCCACGGCGTGGGCCACGGCACGATGTTCGTCGCCAAGCAGGACGTCGCCAAGGCCCGCGAGCTGTGCAACAGGTTCACCTCCGACCAGAACCGGATCCGCTGCTCCGAGGGCCTGTTCATGCAGCTCTTCGGCCCGGACGAGGAGGACGAGACGGCCAAGGCCAACCTCCCGGCCGACAAGCTCGCCCAGGACCCGCTCTACCCGTGCAAGGACCAGCCGGCGCTGTTCCAGTCCGCCTGCTACTTCTACGCGCCGACCTTCTACCTCTCCTCGCACGACTACCCGAACCACCCCGAGGTGTACGCCGAGGCCCTGAAGTGGTGCCTGAACGGCAAGGCCTCCGGCGGGGCGGTGGACTGCAGCCGGGGCGTGGGCTCGCGCACCATGAAGTACAACCTGGACCGCGAGGACTGGGCCGCCCAGCAGTGCGCGACCGCGGCCGACGGCTGGCAGCGCAAGGCCTGCGCGGAGGGCCTGGTCAGCTACTACACGGTGAACTACACCGACGCGGGGGCGGCCGGGCGGCTCTGCGCCAAGCTCACCGACAAGGAGATGCAGGGCTACTGCCGCTCGGCGGGCGGGCTCTCCGCCTCGCTGGACTGACCCCCGCCGTCCCACCTGCCGGGCCCGTGCCGCACGGCGCGGGCCCGTTTCCGTAGGATCACGGGGATCCGGGTGCGCCGAGGACGCCGCGCCACCAGGCCCGCACCCTCCCCGGAGCCGCACATGACCTCCGACGACTTCCGCGCCGCCGACGAGCGCCTCCCCGCGGACGACGACTTCCGCGCCGCGGCGCACACCGCCGCCGACCTGGCCGCCGACCACCTCGCCGGGCTGGCCGCCCGCCCGGTCTGGCGGCCGATGGACGAGGACGCCCGCCGCACCCTGCTGGACGCCCCGCTGCCCACGACCGGCCGCCCGCTCGCCGAGCTGCTGGAGGCGGTCGGCCGCGACGTGCTGCCGCACCCGATGGGCAACGGCCACCCGCGGTTCTTCGGCTGGGTGAACTCCGCCCCGGCCCCGGCCGGCGTGCTCGCCACCCTCGCCGCCGCCGCGATGAACCCCAGCTCGGCCGGCGGCGACCACGCCGACGTCCACCTGGAGCGGGCCGTGGTCCGCTGGATCGCCGAGCTGGTCGGCTTCCCCCACCCGCCCGGCGGCGGGCTGCTCACCTCCGGCACCTCGATGGCGACCATCGTCTGCCTGTCCGCCGCCCGCAACCGGGCCGCCCGCGCCGCCGGACGGGACGTCCGCGAGGACGGCCTCGCCGGGATGCCGCCGCTGGTCGGCTACGTCACCGGCGAGACCCACTCCTGCGTCCGCAAGGCCGCCGAGCTGCTGGGCCTCGGCAGCCGGCACCTGCGCACCGTGGCCACCGGCCCCGACGGGGGCCTCGACCTCGCCGACCTGCGCGCCGCGATCGCCCGCGACCGGGCGGCGGGGCTGCTGCCGTTCCTGGTGGTGGCCTCGGCCGGCACGGTCGGCACCGGCGCGGTGGACGCCTTCGACCCCATCGCCGACCTCTGCGCCGAGGAACGCCTGTGGCTGCACGTGGACGGCGCCTACGGCGCGTTCGGCGTGCTCGACCCGGTGATCGCCCACCGCTACGCCGGGATGGAGCGCGCCGACTCGCTGGCCCTCGACCCCCACAAGTGGCTCGGCGTGCCGGTCGACTGCGGCTGCGCGCTGGTCCGCGACCCCGAGGGGCTGCGCGCCGCCTTCAGCCTCGTCCCCTCCTACCTGCGCGACGAGGCGGCCGGGGAGCTGGGCTGGTTCTCCGAGTACGGCACCGAGCAGACCCGCCCGTTCCGTGCCCTCAAGGTGTGGGCCACCATCGCCCACCGCGGCCGCGACGGCCTCGCCCGGGACATCGCCCGGACCACCGCGCTCGCCCGACGGCTCGGCGAACTCATCACCGAGGACCCCGAATTGGAGCTGCTCGCCGAGGTCCGGACCTCCATCGTCGCGTTCCGCCTGCGCCCGCCCGGCCGCACCGAAGCCACCCTGGACGCCCTCAACCGCGAGCTGCCCGCCGCCGTCCAGCGCCGCGGCCGCGCCTTCGTCACCGGCGCCCGCCTGGCCGGCCGCGAGATGCTCCGCGCCTGCCTCCTCAACCCGGCCACCACCGAAACGGACCTGCGGATCCTGCTCGAAGAAGTGAAGGCGGCCGGGCGCGGAACGGGCGATGCACAGCACCATTAACCGTCAGGTCACGGGGGATTCGTGATCGTGAAACACCGAAGCGGCAGATTGATGGCATGGAGCACCTGGAGCAGCCGAAGCCCGAAACCGTCCAGTCCCCGAACCCCTCCCGTGCCCAGCGCCGCGGCGTCCGTGCCCAGCGATGGCGACGCGACGCGGTGGAACTCGCCGCCGTCTTCCTCTCGGTGACCGCCGCCGACCTGGTGGCCAAGCTCGTGGTGCACGGACCGGACGGGCCGGTGGTGCTCGCCGCTTCCGCCACCGCACTGCTCGCCACGGCGCTGTTCCACGCCTGGTGGTCGCACCGCCATCACCTGCACGGACCGCCCGGACCGGACGCGCCCGAGCCACCGGACGGGACACCGGCCGGGGCGCAGGCCCAGGCCGGGGCCCAGGCCGGGACGCAGGCCGAGCCGCTGAAGGGCCCGCTGCACGACTTCGAGGAGACCGCGCTGTGGCGGGTCCGCACCACGGTGCGGGACTCCCCCGGCAGCCTGGCCCGGGTCTGCGCGGCCTTCGCGGCGCGGCAGGTGAACATCGTCTCGATGCAGTCCCACCCGCTGCCGTCCGGCGCCGTGGACGAGTTCTTCGTCCGCGCGCCGCGGTCGCTGACCCGGGCCGACCTGACCGCGCTGGTCGCCGGGGCCGGCGGGCACGACATCTGGACCGGCCCGGCCGACGCCCACGACCTGGTGGACGTGCCGACCCACGTCCTGGCGCTGGCCACCCGGACCGCGCTGGACGCCGCCGAGCTGCCGGTCGCGCTGCGCCGGCTGTTCGGGCAGTGCAGCATCCGGCAGTACCCGGGCGCGGCCGCCCGCACCGCCGCCGGGGCGGACGGGCACGTGCTGCGGCTGCCGGTGCCCTCCGGGGACCTCATCGAGCTCACCCGCCCGCAGCTGCCGTTCACCCCGACCGAGTTCGCCCGGGCGCAGGCACTGGTCGAGCTGGACACCCTGCTCGGCCCCCGGGTGCCGGACGTCCGGTCCCGGCTGAGCCAGCCGGCCGGCGCCGACCTGACCGTGCGGCGCGCGGACGCGGCCGACAAGGCGGCCGCGCTGGCGATGCACCGGCGCTGCTCCCCCGACGCGCTGCGCAAGCGCTACCACGGGCCGGTCCGGGACGCCGACCGCTACCTGGACCACCTGCTGGACGCCCGGCACGGCCAGACCCTGGCGGTGGAGGCGGCGGACGGGCGGATCGTCGCCCTCGGGCACCTGATGTGGGACGACGACGGCGCCGAGGTGGCGGTGCTGGTCGAGGACGCCTGGCAGCGGCGCGGGCTGGGCCTGGACCTCATGCGGCGGATGGCGGCGCTGGCCCTGGAGGCCGGGGTGGACACGGTGTACGCGGTCACCCAGTCGTCCAACTCCGGGCTGATCGCCACCATGCGGCGGCTGGCGGCGCCGCTGGACTACCAGGTGGAGGACGGCACGCTGGTCATCACCGCGCACCTGGCGGAGGCGGCCGAGGATCTCCCGGTGCCCTGGCAGACCCGTCCGGGCCGGTGAGCCGCATCGGCACGTCGGGTAATCATCCGGTCATTTCTTCACCACACCCTCACCAAGGGCCCCTCCCGCGCCGGCGCGCGGAACCGCCGCACCCCGCTCACGCGTCCCCGACGGCGAACGGCCCCTCCGTACACCGCCCGTCCTGACGCCGCGCCAGGGCCGCCCGGAAGGGCTTCCCGCGCACGTCGCAGCAGGCGGCGCGGGGTCCGGGGCGACGGGTCGGGCGGCGGAGTCGGTAGGCTGATCCCGTCCCCGCCGCCCGACGGCCCGTAGTCCGGCCCCCGGGCGGTGCCGCAGCAAGGAGGAACCACTGAGCATGGCAGGCACCGAATCGGAGCCCACAGGCGCACGCGACGCCTCGCTGCCGGCGCGCGCGAAGATCGCGGTGACCGCCGGCAAGGTGGCCGCCGCCGTCTCCCGCAAGGCCGGGCGCGGCAGCGGCTCGGTGATCGGCGGCAAGGTCGCCCTGAGGCTCGACCCCGATCTGCTCGCCACCCTCGCCGAGAACCTCGACGTGGTGCTGGTCAGCGCCACCAACGGCAAGACCACGACCACCCGCCTGATCGCCGAGGCGCTGCGCGCCGCCGGCCCGGTGGTCTCCAACGCGCTGGGCGCCAACATGCCGGCCGGCATCACCTCCGCCCTGGCCGGCGGCTCGGAGGCCCGCTTCGGCGTCATCGAGGTCGACGAGAAGTACCTGGCGATGGTGGCCCGGGACACCCGCCCCAAGGCGATCGCCCTGCTCAACCTCTCGCGCGACCAGCTGGACCGCGCCGCCGAGACCCGCATGATGGCGGAGAAGTGGCGCGAGGGCCTCCAGGACACCGAGGCCGTGGTGATCGCCAACGCCGACGACCCGCTGGTGACCTGGGCCGCGTCCTCCTGCAAGAAGGTGGTCTGGGTGGCCGCCGGACAGGCGTGGAAGGAGGACGCCTGGTCCTGCCCCGCCTGCGGCGGCGTGATGCAGCGCCCCGGCGACGACTGGTTCTGCCAGGAGTGCGGCTTCCGGCGCCCCAACCCGCACTGGGCCCTGCAGGGCACCCACGTGATCGACCCGCAGCGCGGCGCCTGGCCGATCCAGCTCCAGCTGCCCGGCCGGGCCAACCTGGCCAACGCCACCAGCTCGGCCGCCGTCGCCGCCGTGTTCGGCGTCTCCCCGCAGGTCGCGCTGGAGCGGATGCGCTCGGTCACCGCGGTGGCCGGCCGCTACGACGTCGTCCAGTACCAGGGCCGCGACATCCGGCTGCTGCTGGCCAAGAACCCGGCCGGCTGGCTGGAGACCTTCTCGCTGATCGACGGCCCGCCGACCCCGGTGGTGCTCTCGGTCAACGCGCTCGACGCCGACGGCACCGACACCTCCTGGCTGTGGGACGTGGACTACGAGCGGCTCGCCGGACACCCGGTGTTCGTGCTGGGCCAGCGCAAGCTGGACCTCGCGGTGCGCCTGGAGGTCGCCGGGCTGCAGTTCCACGTCGTGGACTCGCTGGAGCAGGCGGTCCGGATGGCCCCGCCCGGCCGGATCGAGGCGATCGCCAACTACACCGCCTTCCAGCAGCTGCGGAAGGTCGTGGCCGGCTGATGCCGGACCGGCACCGAGCAGCCCCAGCAGCCCACCGCACGTACGTCATGGAAGGCCTTCGAGGATGAGTGAGAGCAGCCTGCGCGTGGTCTGGGTCTACCCCGACCTGCTCAGCACCTACGGCGACCGGGGCAACGCCCTGGTCGTGGAGCGCCGGGCCCGTCAGCGCCATCTCAACGTGACCCGGATCGACGTCCGCTCCGACCAGGCGGTGCCCACCAGCGGCGACATCTACCTGATCGGCGGCGGCGAGGACCGTCCGCAGCGGCTCGCCGCCGAGCGGCTGCGCAACGACTCCGGCCTGGTGCGGGCGTCGGAGAACGGCGCGATCATCTTCGCGGTCTGCGCGGGCTACCAGATCCTCGGCCACGAGTTCGTCAACGACCTCGGCCAGCGCGAGCCGGGCCTCGGCCTGCTGGACGTGTGGACCACCCGCGGCGAGGGCGAGCGCTGCGTCGGCGACGTGCTGGCCGACGTGGACCCGCACCTCGGCCTGCCGCAGCTGACCGGCTTCGAGAACCACCAGGGCGTGACCCACCTCGGCCAGGGCGTCAGCCCGCTCGCCCGGGTCACCGCCGGCCGGGGCAACGGCACCGGCGACGGCACCGAGGGCGCCTGGCGGGACACCGTCTTCGGCACCTACCTGCACGGCCCGGTGATGGCGCGCAACCCCGCCGTCGCGGACATGCTGATCAAGCTGGCGCTGGACGTGAACGCCCTGCCGCCGGCCGACACCACCTGGTACGACGCGCTGCGCGCGGAGCGCATCGCGGCCACGACGCGCCCCGCGTAGCACGTCCCGCGCCCGTCCGGCCGGGTGCCCGCGATGCGGTCACCCGGTCCACGGACGGCCCGGAACGTACGACAATGGGGCTGCCCCTCCCCGGGGCTGCCGGCTGCACACCCTCCTCGGCAGCAGGCTGCACTTCCACGCGGGGGCGCCGACGGCGCCGCTCCCGCGTCGGCTCCTGCCCGGCCGGACGCAGGGGCCGTATGCTCGGAATCCACGGCCGGTTTCGGATGTTCTGTCCGGATCGGCCGGTCCTTCACCCGGCGGCCATCTCCGCGCCACTCCGGCGCGGGAAGGGCTCGCTACGGTGGCGGTCCGTCGTCCCAGCCTGTAGTCCGGCCGTTCCTCGGTTCTGCTCGGGAGTTGCAAAGCAATGCGTATTGGAGTGCTGACCAGCGGCGGTGACTGCCCCGGCCTGAACGCGGTGATCCGCTCCGTGGTCCACCGGGGGGTGGTCGACCACGGCGACGAGATCATCGGGTTCGAGGACGGCTGGCGCGGTTTCCTGGAGGGGCACCACCGGCCCCTGACCCTCGACTCGGTGAGCGGCATCCTCGCCCAGGGCGGCACGATCCTCGGTTCCTCCCGGGTGCAGCCCAGCCACCTGCGCGACGGCGTCGAGCGCGCCAAGCAGTACTGCGCGGACCTCGGCCTGGACGCGGTGATCCCGATCGGCGGCGAGGGCACCCTGAAGGCCGCCAAGCTGATGAGCGACGCGGGCCTGCCGATCGTCGGCGTGCCGAAGACCATCGACAACGACATCGCCTGCACCGACGTCACCTTCGGCTTCGACACCGCCGTGTCGGTCGCCACCGAGGCGCTGGACCGGCTGAAGACCACCGCCGAGTCGCACCAGCGGGTCATGGTCGTCGAGGTCATGGGCCGGCACACCGGCTGGATCGCCCTGAACGCGGGCATGGCGGCCGGCGCGCACGCGATCGTCGTCCCGGAGCGCCCGTTCCACATCGAGAAGCTCACCGCCGTCGTCCGCGAGCGCTTCGACCGGCAGAAGAAGTTCGCCATCGTGGTCTGCGCCGAGGGCGCCAAGCCCGAGCCCGGCACCATGCACTGGGAGGAGGGCACCAAGGACATCTACGGCCACGAGCGGTTCACCGGCATCGCCACCCAGCTCTCCCGCGAGCTGGAGCACCGGCTCGGCAAGGAGGCCCGCCCGGTGATCCTCGGTCACACCCAGCGCGGCGGCACCCCGACCGCCTACGACCGGGTGCTCGCCACCCGGTTCGGCTGGCACGCCGTGGAGGCCGTCCACAAGGGCGCCTTCGGGCACATCACCGCGCTGCAGGGCACCAGCATCAACCTGGTGCCGCTGGGCGAGGCCGTGGCCGAGCTGAAGACCGTGCCGGCCGACCGGTACCTGGAGGCCGAGACGGTCATCTGACCGCCCGCCCCGTACGGCCCCGGCCCCCGAGCGCGCCAGCGCCCCGCGCCGGGGCCCTTCCCGGCCGAGCCCCCCGGGGCCTCGGGAAGGCCCGAGCC
>NZ_JBHYUU010000097.1:0-24946 GCF_042749955.1 Kitasatospora sp. NPDC059462
GGCCTTGGGCCGCGGCGACGCGGGGTGGTCCCCGCCGTCGGCCCGGGACGCGCCCTCCGGCTGCGCCCCGCCCGCCGTGCCCGCCGTCGCGCTCGCGACCGGGCTCGCGGCCGCGGCGGTCGGCGCGCCCTCGCCGCTGGTCGTCGGCGGCGGCAGCGGGGACGGCGCCGGTACCGGCAGCCGGTCGGCCGCTGCCGAGGCCACCGGGGACGGCGGCAGCGGAGGGGTCGCGGACGGCGCCGGGAACGCCACCACCCCGGACGACTCGTCGCCCGGCCCGGGCCCGCACATCGCCAGCACCGCCGCCAGCCCGGCGACGATCCCCGCCGAGCCCGCCATCCACATCCGCCGGCGCCGCCGACGGGCCGCCTCGGCGGCCTGCGCCAGCGCCTCCCAGGCCGGCGGCTCACCGGGCGGCGTCGTGGGCGGCGCCGGCACCGGCGGAGGCTGCCACGCGTGCGCCGGCCACTGCCACTGCACCGTGCCGGACGGCTTGGTGACGCCCGGGCCCGCCGTCCGCTCCCAGCCCGCCGCCGGTCTGCCCGCCGCCGGTCTGCCGGTCACCGGCCCGCCCACCACCGGTCCGCGCGGCGGCGGGGGACCGCCGCTCGCCGGTGATCCGTGCCCCGCCGGTGCCCCGCCGCCTGCCGTTTGCCCGCTCATGTCCTGGTCCTCCTGCCATCGCCTGCTCCGGCACCCCGGCGGTTCGCCCGGCGCCGGCGCCCGGTCGTACGGGAACGGGGCCGGTCCGGCGCCGCCGCAGGGCCCCGCTCGCCGTGCTCAACGAGCGCGCCGACGGCGGGACATGACCCGGAAGAGGGGCCCCGGGGCGCGCCCGGGCCGCCTCGCGCCCCGCCAGTACGCTGCCTGCCCTGCCCCGGGTGCGCTCGCCGGGGGTCCACCACATGCTGGGGGCATGGAAACCAACAGCCCGTCCGGATCGGCGCAGCCCCAGGTCGAGGTCGCCGAGTTCCGCACCGACAGCCGCTACCGGCTGGTCCACTTCGAGGGACACGGCTGGGAGCCGCTCGGCCCCGAGGAGTTCGAACCACGGCTCCACCAGTTGTTCCCCGGCCTCGACCCGCGCGACCCGGTCCGGGTCCGGTGGGAGGACCGCCCCTGGGAGTGGCCCGCCTGGCACCCCGGCGAGGCCTGACCGCAAGCGTGACCGCCGTCCGGGGTACGGTTGACGCGGCCCGTTGACGGCCCCGGCGGCACGGGGCGGCTCCGGCCGGGCCCGTCCGGACGACTTGAGGGGGAGCGGCCGTGGGGGAAGCGCGCGCGAACCGCCCGGTGGGGACCACCGGCTACGGTGCGCAGGCCGACCAGCTGGCGGCGCAGTACGAGAGCGTCACCTTCGCCGAGGTCCACCGCGAGACCCTGCACCTGCTCCCGTCCCGCCCCTCGGACGTCCTCGACGTCGGCGCCGGCAGCGGACGCGACGCCGCCGCGCTGGCCGCCCTCGGCCACCGCGTGGTCGCTGCCGAGCCGACCGGCGAACTGCGCCGGATCGGTGAGCGCCTGCACGCCGGCAGCGGCGTGCACTGGGTGGACGACGCCCTGCCCGCGCTGCCCCGCCTCGGCGCGGCCGGCCGCCGCTTCGACGTCGTCCTGCTCACCGCCGTCTGGATGCACCTGCCGCCCGGGGAACGCCCGGCGGCCATGGCCGCGCTGGCCGGGCTGCTCGCCCCGGCCGGGCGGCTCTTCCTCCGCCTGCGCCACGGCCCCGTCCCGCCGGGCCGCCGGATGTACGGGGCCGGGGCGGCCGAGGTGCTCGCCCTCGGCTCCGCGCACGGGCTGCACCCGCTGCTGCACACCGAACGGCCCGACCTGCACGGCCGCTCCGACGTCCGCTGGAGCGACCTGGTCCTCGCGGACGCCGCCCCGGGCGGAGCCGCCCGCTCCTGAGCGGAGCCGCCGCGCACCGGCGGGCGACGCCGCCCGTTCAGCCCGCGAAGCCCCCGTTGCTCATCAGCAGCTGGCCGTTGACCCACTGGCCCTGCGGCGAGCAGAGGAAGGCGACGAGGTTCGCGGTGTCCTCGGGCGTGCCGAGGCGGCCGAGCGGGGTGCGGCCGAGGACCTCCGTCCGCACCTCCTCGGTCATCCAGCCGGTGTCCACCGGGCCGGGGTTGACCACGTTGGCGGTCACCCCCAGGTGGGCGAACTCGTGGGCCGCCGCCAGGGTGATCCGGTCGAGCGCCCCCTTGCTGGCGCCGTAGGGCAGGTTGCCAACCGTGTGGTCGCTGGTGAGCGCGACGATCCGGCCGCGGCCGGCCGGCCCGGCGAACCGGCGTCCGAACTCCCGGATCAGCAGCCAGCTCGCCCGGGCGTTGACCGCGAAGTGGCGGTCGAAGCTCTCCGGCGTGGTGTCGAGGAGACCGGAGTCCACCGACTCGCAGTGGCCCAGCACCAGCGCCGTCACACCGCCGTGGAGCCGCGCCGTCACCTCGTCGAAGACCCGGCCGGGAGCGTCCGGTTCGGCGAGGTCGGCCTCCACCGCCGCGCTCGCCGCACCCCGCTCGGCGAGCGCGCGCCCGACGGCCTCGGCGGCGCCGGCCTCGGCGCCCCAGGCCATCCGGCGGTCGTAGGGGGTCCAGTAGGTGAAGGCGACGTCCCAGCCGGAGGCGGCGAGGCGGGACGCGATGCCGGCGCCGATCCCGGCCGTCCGGCCGACGCCGGTGACCAGGGCCACCGGACGGGCGGGGGCGGGGGAGCGCGGGGGTTCGTGGGCGGCGGTCATGACGAGTGATCGTCCGCGCCGCCCGGCGGCACGTCAAATCGTTGGCGCACGAGCGCGGTTGTCCCGGACAATGGCCGGCATGGAGGAGGTCGAGGTCGTCGTCGCCCACAGCGAGCGCGCCACCCTGCGCGTCGGCGATGTCTTCCTGAAGGTCGACGCGGACCGGACGCGCACCGACGTCGAGGTCGCGGCAATGGCCCTGGCGCCGGTCCCGACCCCGGCGGTGCTGTGGCACAGGCCGCCGGTGCTCGCGCTCGCCGCCCTCCCGGGGGCGGCGCTCGGCCGGCTCGGCGAGCCGTCGCCCGCGTCCCCCGCGGCGTGGGCCGCCGCCGGCGCCGCCGTACGGCGGCTGCACGACGCGCCGCTGCCGCCGTGGCCGGGGCGGAGCCGCGAGGAGTGGGCCGCGCGGCTCGACGCCGAATGCGGGTGGCTCCTCGCCCATGAGGTCCTTCCCGCCGGCCTGGTCACGCGCAACCGCCGGATCGCCGAGGCCGCGCTCCGCCCGTGGGCGCCGGTGTTCGTCCACGGAGACCTGCAGCTGTCCCACGTGTTCGTCGACGGTGACGCGGTCACCGGCGTGATCGACTGGTCCGAGGCGGCCCGGGGCGACGCCCTCTACGACCTCGCCCTGCTGACCCTCGGACATCCGGAGCACCTCGGCGACGTCCTCGCCGGCTACGGCGCCGACGCCGACCGCGAGGTGATCCGCGCGTGGTGGTCGCTGCGCAGCCTGGTGACGGTCCGCTGGCTGGCCGAGCACGGCTTCGACCCGGCCGCGCCGGGCTGCGAGATCGACGTGCTGCGGTCCCGGGTGTGACCCGGGTGTGAAACCGGGCGGCCCGCGCGGGCCGCGGCCGTCCCCGGGCCGGAGGCCGAGGGGCTCCTCGGCCTCCGGGCGTAGGTCCCCGGCCCCATGCGCGCTCCCGGCCCGCCGGTTAGGGTCCGTGATCATGCAGAGTACGGAGATCGTCCGCCGCACGACGGCGGAACGCAGGCGCGACACGGTGGAACGGCTCGTCGCCGAACGCGACGTCTGGGTCTCGACGGCGCACCCCGATCACGGGCCGCACCAGGTGCCGCTGTGGTTCCTGTGGGACGGCCGGGCGGTGTGGATGTGCACCGGTGCCGGGTCCGCGACCGCGCGCAACGTCCGCGTGGAGCCGCGGGTGCGCCTGGCCCTGCCGGACAGCTACGACGTGGTGCTCCTCCAGGGCGAGGCGCAGTGGTTCACGGACCAGGACGTGCCCGCGGACGCGGCGGAGGCGTACACCGCCAAGTTCGGCTGGGACCCGCGGACGGAGGAGGGTCCCTTCGTCTACGTGCGCGTGGTGCCGGAGATCGTGCGCGCCTGGCACGGCGAGCGGGAACTGCGCGGCCGGGTCGTCATGCGCGACGGGACGTGGCTGGAGTAACGGGGCACCCCGTCGGAGCAGGGGCGAGGGGGCGCGGTTTCCCCGGTGGCACCGCGATCGCATACCTTTCCGCACATGACCATGTGTCACCTGTCGATCCTGGAACCGGAGAACGGCCGCTGCGGACTGCGCGCCGCGCTGCTCCTCTCCGCGCTGGGCGTCACCACCGTCGCGCTGACCGCCTCCGCCCCGGCCTCCGCCGGCACCGGCCGGGACCTGCGGGTCGACGCCGGGGCGCACGGCACCACCGCCCGCTGGCTGGTCGACGGCCTCAGGGCCGCCGCACCCGCGCCGGGGGTCCCCCTGCGCGGGCCGGGTGCGCCGCTCACCGTGTACGCCCATCGCGGCGCCTCCTCCGCCGCGCCCGAGAACACCCTCCTCGCCGACGAGGTGGCCCGCCGCTCCGGCGTCGAGTGGATCGAGAACGACGTCCAGCCCAGCAAGGACGGCGTGCCCTACGTCCTGCACGACGAGACCGTGAACCGCACCACCAGCGGCACCGGCCGCATCCGCGACCTGACGGCCGCCCAACTGGACGCGCTCGACGCGGGCTCCTGGTTCGCCCCGGCGTTCGCGGGCGCCCGGGTCCCGAGCCTGGCCGCCCAGCTGGACGACCTGCACGCGCGCGGCGGCAGCCTGCTGCTGGAGATCAAGGGCCCGCACAGCCGCGACGAGGTCGCCCGCGTCGTCCAGGACATCCGCGACCACGACATGGCCGGCCGGGTCCTCGTCCAGAGCTTCGACGCCGACGCCCTGCGCCTCACCCGCGAACTCGCCCCCGACCTGCCGCTCGCCCTGCTGCGCAGCGAGCTCGACGCCGACCCGGTGGCCGTCGCCGGGGAACTCGGCCTGTCCGCCTACCACCCGTCCGACAGCGCCCTCGCCTCCCGCCCGGAGATCGTCACGGCGCTGCACGCGGCCGGCGTCGCGGTCAACGTCTGGACCGTCGACGCGGCCACCCGCTGGAAGGTCCTGGACGCCGCCGGGGTCGACGGCATCATCACCAACCACCCCGCCGAGCTCGCCGGCTGGCTCTCCGCCCGTCCGTAGCCGCCCACGGCAGGGTGGACCGGGAGACCACGGGGACGGCGGCGACGACGGAGACGGCGACGGGGACGGCGACGGAGAAGGAGGAAGCGATGGAGCGGCGCGCGACGACCGGCCGGACACCCGACGGGCGGCTCACGGTCGACTTCCACGCCCGGCGGGCCGTGGCCGACGGCCGCGTCGTGGACCTGACCTACGGCGACTGCAGGCTCCTGCTCGGCCTGATCGAGCAGGGCGAGGAGTACCGCGACGCCCGTGACCTCGGCCGCCGGGTCTGGAACTCCTCCTGGGCCGGCGAACGCGAGGTGGCGGTCCGCCTCGGCCACCTCCGTGCGAAGCTCGGCCGGGACTGGGTCGAGTCCACCGCCCGGGGCCACCGCCTCGGCCGCCCGCCGCTCCCGGACGCCGCCGGCCCGCAAGAAGCCTGACGGCGCGTCAACCCCACGGGAAAGACGGGAGATCGACTTCAACCCCGGGTGCCCGGCGGCTATCCTCGCCCTGCGGCGCGGCGGCGCGCCGGCAGCAGCCTGAACACGGATCGCTGGGTTGGGTGGGGGAAGACATGGCGGACGAGCCGGAGATCACCGGACCGGACTCCCTGGAGTTCTGGGTCACCGAGGACGACACGGATGACGCCGACACGATGGGCGTCTTCGGCCGCGACCGCGAGGCCGTGCTGCGCCGCGTCCCGCTCGGCGCCCTGCGCGAGAACCTCACCGAGACCGTCGACGCGCTGCAGGCCGTGTTCGAGCGGATCGCGGAGCGCGGCGGCCCGCTGCCGCTCAAGGAGGTGCAGCTGAGCTTCCAGGTCTCCGCCTCCGGCGGCGTGCAGCTGATCGGCAGCTCCCAGGTGCAGGGCACGCGCGGGATCACCTTCGTCTTCGGCCGCTGACGCACGACGGAACGGACTCGATGGCCGGCTTCGCCGCGCTGCTGATCGGCGCCAGCGACTACGACCTCGCGGGCTGCACCCCGCTGCCCTTCGTCCCCCGGGACCTCGAACGGCTCGGCCGGGCGCTGCGGGACCGCGGCTTCCGGGTCGTGCGGCCCATGCCCTTCGGCCGGGTCGGCGCCAACTTCGTGAACGGCGAGGTCGGCGACTTCCTGCGGACCGCCCGGCGCGGCGAGACGGTGCTGGTCTGCCTGAGCGGCCACGGCCTGCACGCGGAGGGCCAGGACTACCTGATCCCCGAGGACCTGCACTCCGGGGTGGAGCCGCCCTGGGCCGGCTGCATCGCCATCGACTGGCGGCGCGAGGTCGAGCGGACCCCGGCCGCCCGGGTGCTGTTCCTGATCGACGCCTGCCGCAACGGCGTCCGGCAGGACTTCATGAGCGGCACCGTCGGCTGGGCCACCCGCGACGCGCTGGTCGTCGCGGGCCGGCAGGTCGCCCACCTGTACGCCTGCTCACCCGGCGAGTACGCGCGCTTCGTCGGTGCCGGCGAGCCCGGGCGGGGGCCGGACGGCGGCTCGTTCAGCCTGTTCTCGCGGGCCGTCCTGGACACGCTGCTCGCGCACGACGGCCCGCTGAACCTGGAGCAGCTGCGCGTCGCCACCCAGGCCCGGATCGAGGAGTTCCACCAGGGGTACGGCAAGCAGGGCCGGGCGCAGAGCGTCCGGGTGCTCACCGACGTCGACCAGACCGCGTTCGTGGTCGCGGGGCCGGCCCGCCGCGGGGCCGTCCCGTACGCCCCCGCGGCGGTCCCCGCCGTGAGCGGACCTGCGCCGGTGCTGCAACCGCTCGCCGCGGACCCGGGCCGGCTGCTGGGGCGCGCCGTCTTCGAGCTGCAGACCGCCCGGCGGACCGAGCTCCTGGAGGAGTACGCCGCCGTCGCGCCCGCGGCCGAACTGCTCGTGCTGGGCTCCCTGCCGGCCGTCCCCGAGGCGGTCGCCGCGATGTGGAACGCCGCCGCCCTCCGCAGGCCGCCCGGGTCGCTGGCGGAACTGGCCGCCGCCCTCTGCACGGCGGGCCGCACCGAGCTCGCGCACCGGGTGCTGGCGGTGGCGGCCGGCGGGCGCCCGGTGGACGAGCTGCTGCGCGCCCTCGCCGCGGCCGGCCTGCCGCCGGAGACGGCCGAGGAGCTTCGCGCGACGGTGCTCCGGACGCTGGGCGGCCTGCCGCCGGCCCTCCTGGTGGCGGGCGTGCTCGCCCTGAAGCGGGCGGACCTGGAGGCCGAGGCGGCTCGGGTGCTCGCCCTGCCACGTCCGGTGGCGGACCTGACGCCGCTGCTGAGCGCCCTGCATGCGGCGGACCTGGCGGCCGAGGCCGACCGGCTGCTGCGGGAGTCGGTCGCCGCGTACGGTCCGCAACCGGTGGACGACCTCTGCGAGGCGCTCGCGCGCGACGGCCGGACCGAGGACCGCACCGCCGTGCTGACGCTCCTCGCGATGTGGCCCTCCGAGGCGGTCGTCACCTGGCTGGCGTCGGGCCGGCCGTACGCCGGCTCCGACGCGGACGCCGCCTTCGTCGTGCAGACCGCCGTGGTCCGGCGCGAGGACCGGCACGCCCTGCTGGAGGCCCTGCGTGACGGCGGTCTGCCGTACCACCTCGAAGCCGCCCTGGAGGAGTGCTGCCGGCTCGCGGTGGCGGACGTGCACGCGGTGCTGCGGCACTTGGCGGCGCGCGGTGCGGTCGAGGACGCCGACACCGTGCTGGCCCGGGCGCTCCGCCCCTTCCACCCGGACACGGCGGCGCAACTGGCCGTTCTGCTCGACCGCCACGGACCGGACGCTCTGCTGGAATCCCTCCTCCGGCACCTGACCGAGGAACCCCCGGCCCAGGTGGCGGCGTTCGTCGAGCACACGGGGATGACCGGCGCGCTCACCACGGCGATCGCGTCGTCGCTGGGGCGCTCGTATCCACTGGACAAGGCCGTGCCGCTGATGGCGGAGTTCCGGGAACACGCGGGCCCCGGATTCGCGACCCGCTTCCAGCGCGAGCTGGTCCTCGGCCGACCGCCGGCGGACCTCCTGCCGGTGCTGGCCGCGGTCACCCACTGGGAGCGGTCCGTGATGCAGGAGCAGATCATCACCGCCCGTCCGTCCCCGGCGCAGCTCGCCGAACTGCTCCACCTGGCCTGCGACGGGGAGCGCCGTGGCGGCGGTGAGGAGCGGGCGGCGCTGGAGGTCGTCGCCGGGACCGGCGACGGGACGATCGCGGCCGTGCTCACCGAGCTCGGGGCGCGCGGCTGGGCGGTCGCCCAGGAGGTGCTGCTCCGGCAGCTGGCGTTCAGCAGGGGCGGCCCGGACCACCCGGAGGGGTTCGTGCAGTGGCTGCTCTCCCACGGCCTGCACGATCACGCCGCCGCGGAGCTCGCCCGGACGGCGAAGGAACGCGGGGCGCCGGAGGTGGCCCGCCTCTACACGCACCTGCGGGCCTCGGCGGACCCCGAACTCGCCACGCGTCTGCTGGTGCAGGCGACCCGGAAGCGGACCGTGGTCTTCCTGGCCGAGCTGGTCGAGGCCCTGACCCGTGACCCGGACGCACCGCACGCGGTGGCCGGGATCCTCCGCCTGGTGGCCGAACGGCGCTCGCCCGCGGAGGTGGTGGACCTGCTGGTGGTCGCCGACGGCGGACGGCCGGATCTCCATCTGCCCGCCGACGTCACCGATCTGCTCGACACGTTCCTCCGGGTCAGAGCGGCCGACGAGACCGCGTCACTGCTGCGGGAACTGGACGCCCGCAACGCCGGGTCCGGGCCTGGCAGCCGTCTCGCGGAGGCCGTCCGGGTCCACGCGCCCGTGCTCTTCCACGCGGCCAGGACGAGCAGGTCGGAGGCCGCCACCCGCTACGTGCTGGACGCCTTCCGCGACGAACCGCCGCTGCGGATCGACGAGGTGGACGACCTCGTCAGGACGCTGTACGGGAACGGCAGCGGTCGGGAGGCCCTCGACGTGCTCGACCGGCTGGGCCGCCTGCAACCGCCCTCGGTCGTGGCCGGGCTGCTCACCCACTACCCGGGCGGGCCGATCGGCACGGCGGTGTACCGGGCGGCGGCGGAGCGGCCGCCGGCGGTGGTCGCCGAGATCCTCGCGCTGCTCGGGGACGCGGGGGCGCCGGACCACGCGCTGGCCAGGACCGTCGGCCGGTTCGCCGCGCCGGACCGCTGCCGGGCCGTGCTCGTCGAACTGCTCGCCGCCCGCCGCGGCCCGGTGGCGGGCGCCGTCCTCGCCGCCGCCCCCTGGTCCGGGGTGACGCAGGAGCTCGCCGGGCTGCTGAGGGCCCTGGGGCGGGAGGGCGGGGAACGGCGCCGGGCCGCGCTGGAGACCCTGGCCCTGGAGCCGCTCACCGGCGAGCAGACGATGGAGCTGCTGCACCATGTGCACCGGGACGGGCCGCACGAGGCGGTCCTGACCGTCCTGCGGGCGGTCGCGCCCACCCCGGACGCCCCGTCCGTCTGGCTGCAGCTGCACGCACTCGGCCGGTACCGGGACGCCGCGGTCCTGCTCGACCGGCTCCCTCCGGACACCGATGTCGTCCCGTGGTTCCGGAAGCTGCCGGACACCCCGGATTCCGACCGGGAGGCGCTGCTGCGGGAGAGCGGGGCGGACGGCCCGCTCGGCGAACTCGCCGGGGGCGCCGGGCCGGCCAGGGCGGCCCTGATCACGGCGGTCCTGCACCGGCCGCCCGACGACGTCGTGACCCTGCTGGCCGCGCCGCCCGGCGAACCGGCCCGGTGGACGGAGCTGCGGCGGATCCTCGCCGCCGTCCGGCGGAGCGCGGAACTCGTGTCGATCCTGCAGTCGTTGGCCGGGCAGGGGCACGACGACGAGGCCGGGCTGATCACCGACCGGCTGATCGCCGAGGAGCCGGTCAGCAGGATCGCCGACCTGCTGGGCGGCGGACCGGTGGCGGCGGGGCTCACCGCCCGGTCCGCGCTCGGCCGGGGCGCGACCGCCGGTCTCGCCGATCGGCTGCTGCGGGCCGGACACGACTGGAGCGCCGAGGCGTTGATCGACGCGACCGTGATCCCCGCGCGCGACGCCGCCCAGCTCGCGGAGGTGGTGGTGGGCCTGGCCCGTGCGGGGTTTCCGCCGGGGCTCCGGCAGCGATTGATCCGCGGGTTCTGCCGCTACCACGAGTCGCAGGCCAACATCCTTCTGATCCTCCTGATCCGGGCGGGTCTCACCACGGACGTCGAGGAGTCGCTGACGGCGGTCTACGCGATCGGCCCCGACCGGCGGGACGGGCTCATGGGGATGCTGATGGGCTTGGCGGAGGCGGGGGAGGAACGGAAGGCCCCGGCCCGGTGGCGCCCCTGGCGCAAGGACACCCACGGCCCGTGACCCCCGGCCGTCAGAACGTCCCGAAGCGTGCCGGACCCGTCGGCCGGTAGGTGTTCGCGGTGACCCCGGACGGGGTGGTGCGGGTGCCGACGAGGCGGAAGGCGGTGGGCGGACCGGCGTCGGGGAACAGGCGGTGGCCGGTGCCCAGCCGGACGGGCGCGGTGACCAGGTGGTACTCGTCGATGAGGTCATGCGGCATCAGGGCGCGGGCGAGGGCGCCGCTGCCGTGGATCTGGATCTCGGCGTCCCCCAGCCGGTCCTTCAGTGCGGCCACCTCGCCCGCCAGGCCGCCCGGGGCGGTGCCGGTCAGCACGGTGGTGTTGTGCCAGGCCGGGTCGTGCAGGGTGGTCGAGGCGACGTACTTGGGCAGCGTGTTGAGCGGGACGGCGATGGGGTGGCCGGGGTCGGTCACCTTCGGCCAGTAGTCCGCGAAGATGTCGTACGTCCGGCGGCCGAGCAGGAAGGCCCCGGCGCGGGCGAGCACACCGTTCATCAGGGCGCCGAACTCCTCGTCGGCGAACGGGAAGAGCCAGCCGCCGTGCGGGAAGCCGTTCTCGCGGTCCTCCTCCGGCCCGCCGGGGGCCTGCATCACGCCGTCGAGGGTCAGGAAGGTGGTCAGGACGAGCTCGGCCATGAAGGGTCTCCCCGGTTCGGCTGGGTCGGCCTCCGGCCGGGTCGGCTGCGGCCTCCGGGACCCAAGATCCCAGAGCCCCGCCCGTGCCGCCGTCCCGCCACGCCGTACGCGACGACGACCGCCCCGTCCCCGCCCCGCTCGCGGGACGGCGGCGGGGACGGGGCGGGCGGCGGGACGCGTGGGGTCGTCAGGCGACCGACACGGCGCTCCAGGCGGCGGCGACCGCCTTGTACTCGGTGCTGGTGAGGCCGTAGAGGTCCTTGGCGGCGTTCAGGGACGCGACGCGCGCGCCCTTGTAGTCCGTGGTGGACGTCATGTAGACGGTCAGCGCGCGGTACCAGACGGCGGCGACCTTCTGGTTGCCGATGCCGGTGACGGTCGAGCCGTTGCAGGTCGGGCTGTTGTAGGCGACGCCGTTGACGGTCCTGGCGCCGCTGCCCTCGCTGGCGAGGTAGAACCAGTGGTTGCCGACGCCGGAGGAGTTGTGGACGTCGAGCTGGCCGACCTTGCGGCTCCAGCAGTCGGCGGACCGGCCGTCGAGCGAGGGCTTGTCGAAGCGGCGCAGCCACGGCGGGGTGGACTGGTCGCTGAACAGGTAGTCGCCGGTGTCCACCGCGTTGTGGGCGTACCACTCGACCATGGTGCCGAAGATGTCCGAGGTGGCCTCGTTGAGGCCGCCGGACTCGCCGCTGTAGCGGAGGTTGGCGGTGGCGCTGGTGACGCCGTGGGTCATCTCGTGGCCCATGGTGTCGAGGTCGACCTGCTCGGGGTCGGTGGTGCCGTCGCCGTCGCCGGTCATCATGCAGAAGCAGCTGTCGGACCACTGGGCGTTGTCCCAGTTGGTGCCGACGTGCACGAAGACCGTGGCGCCCTTGCCGTCGTTCTTGATGCCGCTGCGGTTGAAGGTGTTCTTGTAGTAGTCGTACGTCCAGGCGGTGTTGGCGTGGGCGTCGACGGCGGCGGTGGCGCGGTCGGTGGAGAACTTCCGCCCGTCGCCCCAGACGTTGTCGGCGTCGGTGTAGGGGGTGCCGGAGCCGGCGTTGAGGGCGTTGGCGGAGACGTTGTGCGCGTCCTTGGTGACGTGGCCGCGCAGCGGGTCGGTCAGCGTGTAGCCGCCGGTGCTCTGCGCGGTGGTGTCGATGGTGATGTCCCCGGTGTACTCGGAGTGGCCGGTGCCGCTCGCCCGGTGCTCGGCGTCGTACGCCTCGATCTGCTCGCCGGTGGTGGCGTCGGTGACGACGACCCGGCCGGCCGGCCGGCCGTGGTCGCCGGTGCCCCGGACGGTGGTGCGCCAGGCCAGGCGCGGGGTGCCGTCGGCGGCCCAGACGACGAGCTCGGGGCTGCTGCTGGCGTCGGCGATGCCGGGGGCGGCCTCCAGTGCGCGCCCGGCGGTGAGCTGGGCGGGGACCTTGGGGACGATCGTGCGCACGGCGGCGTCGTGGGCGGCCGCGCGGGTGGAGTCCTTGAGCCGGCCGCGGGCGTCCTGGTGGACCACCAGGTCGCCGCCGACCACGGGCAGACCGAGGTAGGTCCGGTCGAAGCGGACGTGCTGGGTGCCGTCGGCGTCGAGCACGACGTCCTTGACGACCAGGTCCTGCCCGTCGGCGAAGCCGAAGACCGCGGCGTTGCGGGCGACGTTGGTCCGGGCCCGGTCGACGGCGGCGTCACGGCCGGAGGGGGCGGCCGAGGCGGTGCCGGCGGTGACGGTGGCGGCGACGAGGGCGGCGGTGGCCGCTATGGCTCCGGCGGTGAGACGGCGGCGGGGCGAGGAGGAGGGGCTCACTCTGACTCCAGTCGGGGATGCTGCGTGGTGCAGGGATGAGGGTTGCGAAGAGGTTGACGGTGAACAGTCAGTCAGGGCTAGAGCAAACGTCGGATTTTTGCCAAGTCGTGTCCTGTACTGATCAAGGGTGATCAGTCGTGAGCAGTCTGTTTACGCTCCTGCCATGACGACCCCCCAGCCCTCGCCCCCGGACCTTCACTGGCGGGGTGGCTTCACCGACCGCGAACTCGACGCGCTGCACGCCGCCGCCTTCGGCGGGTCCCACGACCCGGACCGCCCCGCCACACCCTGGCGGGCCCGGCTGGAGCGCCACAGCCTCGGCTGGGTCTGCGCCCGCCCGGGCCCGGGCGGCCCGCTGTTCGGCTTCGTCAACGTCCTGTGGGACGGCGGTGTCCACGCCTTCCTCCTCGACACCGCCGTCGCCCCCGCCGCCCGGCGCGCCGGCCTGGGCACCCGCCTGGTCGCCGCGGCCGCCGACAACGCCCGCGCGGCCGGCTGCGACTGGCTGCACGTCGACTTCGAGCCCCACCTGCGCGACTACTACCTCGACGCCTGCGGCTTCCGCCCCACCGACGCCGGCCTCCTCCGCCTCTGACCGCCGTCCCGTACGCTCGCGCCATGGACGGATGGGTGGGGGCCTGGACCGGCGGGCGGCGCGCCGTGCACATCGGCAACGTCGCCGACTTCAACGAGCAGTTCCTCGACGGCGACGAGCGGCGCCGGGACGCCCGCCGCCTGCGCCAGGCGCACCACTACGCCGGCCTCGCCGTCGCCTACGGCCCCGACCCGGCCGCCCTGGTGCTGCCCGCCGAGGTCGACCGGGCCTGGATCGAGCTGCTCGCCCGCGAACTCGACTGGGGCCCGGTCGAGTCGTACACCGGCATCGCCCCCGGCACGACGGTGGCCCGTGCGCTCGCCGCCCGCCCCGCCCTGGCCGGGCGGCTCGCCGGCGCCCCCGGCCCGGTGCTGCACTGGGGCCGCACCCCCGGCCAGGGCGACGGCCCGGAGCTGGCGGCCGTGCGGCGCTACGAGTCCAAGGCCGCCGCGCACGAACTGTTCACCGCCCTCGCCCCCGGCCACCCGGGCGTCCGGGTGCCCCGCCAGGAGCACGCCGACGGCCCGCGCCGCGCCGCCCGGCGGCTGTCCGCCCGGGCCGCCCGGGGACTCACCACCGTGCTGAAGTCCCCGCACGGGGTCGGCGGGTACGGCACCGCCGTGATCACCCCGCAGGACGTGCTCGCGGCCGGCGGCGCCCGGGCGCTGCTGCGCCGCCTGGTCCGCGAGGACGTGCTGCCGCCCGGCGGCGAGCTGCTGGTGGAGGAGTACGTGGACGGCGGACCGGCCGGCTCGGGCCGGCTGCGCGACCTCACCTTCGACGCGGTGATCGGCGCCGACGGGCGGGTGCACCCGGTCGGCGTCGGCGAGATGGCCGTCGACGGCACCCGCTACCAGGGGGTGACGGTCGGTCCGGGCGTGGTGCCGCCCGGGGCGGCGGCCGTCGCCGGACGGTTCGGCCTCGCGGTGGGGGAGCGGCTGGCCGCCGCCGGCCACCGCGGCTGGTACGACGTCGACTTCGTCACCGACCGGGAGCGCCGGCTCGCCCCCACCGAGGCCAACCTGCGGCTCACCGGACCGGCGGCCGCCTTCGTGCTGCGCCACCGGCTGGACGAGGTGCGCGGCCCCGGCCACCTGGTCCGCACCCTGGACGCCATGCCGCTCGGCGCCCGGCTCTCCCAGGAGGCGCTGTTCGGGCACCTGGAACGGCTGCGCCCGCGGTGCGCGCGGCTCGGCGCGAGCGTCCTGCCGCTGATCGTGACGGCGTGCTACGAGCCCGAGCCCTACGTCGGCCTGGCCCTCGCCGCGCGCAGCACCGAGGCGCTGGACGCGGCGCAGGCCCTGCTCGGGGCGGCCCACCACGCGCTGGGGCGGATGTTCGAGGCCCTGCGCTGACGGACCGCGGCGCCCTCGGCGGACCGCGGCGCCGCCGGCGGACCGGGCCGGACCGGCGGGGCCGTCCCGGATCGCTGCGGCCGTCCGGATCAGGGCAGCCGCTTCGGCTGCCAGGCGAGGAAGCGCACCAGCACCGCCGCCGCGGCCATCAACGCGATGTTGAACACGTAGACCAGCCACACCTCGGTGGACAGGACCGAGCGGTCGGCGGTCCGGTACAGGTTGTCCTGCGGCCACCACGAGGCCAGCAGCCAGAACACCGAGAGGTGCGCGGCGACCGAGAGCCCGGTCGGCCGCCCGAGCCGGGCGATCACCCCGGCCCCGAGGAGCAGCCAGGCCATGCCGAGCCCGAACGAGGCCCACTCGCACAGGTAGAGCACCCGGAAGAAGTCGTCGTACGGACCCGGCACCGCCGAGACGTCCGTCGACCCCGGCCAGAGCTTCCCGGTGAGCAGCCAGGCGAGGAACGCGACGGGCACCCCGACGAGGACCGCGCCGCAGCCGAGGAGGGACTCCGCCCCGGCCCCGCCCCCGGACCGGCCGCCGCCGCCCTTCCCCCGGTACCCCTTGCCGCCGCCCGCCCGCCGCGGCGCCGCGTGGTCGGGCGGCGCGGGCAGCGGCAGCGCGTCCCGGTCGAGCTTGCCGGCCCGGGTGCGCGGCAGCTCCGGCACCGGGACCACGGCGGCGGGCGCCCCGCCCTTCGGCAGCCGGGCGCCCAGGTGGGAGGAGAGCGACCAGCCGTCGGTGTCGGGGGCGCCGGGCTCGGTGACCGCGTACCCGACCAGCTCGCGCCGCCCGGGGGCCACCGCGACCTCGGCGACGGCCGCCTCCCGCACCCCGGGGTGCGCCCGCAGCTCGGCCTCGGCGCGGGCCGCCACGCGCGCCCGGGCGACCACGGCGGTGGACGAGGGCGGCTCGGCGGGCCCGGACACGTCCGCCGCGCGGGCGACGAAGTGCAAGGTGCCGTCCTCGGCGAGGCGGCCGAGGTCCCCGGTGCGCAGCACCCGTCCGTCCGGGTCGAAGTCCACCCGGACGAACCGCCGCGCGGTCTCCTCCGGCCGGCCCGGGTAGCCCCGGCCGAGGCCCGGTCCGGCGAGGGCGATCTCGCCGACCGCCCCGGGCCCGACCGGGCGGCCGTCCGGACCGAGCACGTGCACCCGGGCGCCGGGGAACGGGATGCCGACCACCGAGAGCGCGCCGCTGCCCGCCACCTGGTCGACGCCCCGGACCTCGAAGTACGTGCTGTCCACGGCGGCCTCGGCCAGCCCGTAGACGTTCACCACCCGGGTGCGGTGGCCGAGCAGCCGGTGCATCGCCAACTGCTCGTCCAGCCACCACTTCTCGGCGCCGACGCTGAGCAGCCGCAACCCGGGGAGCCCCTCCCCGCCGCCGGTCGCGGCGAGATGCTCCGCGAGGCGGCGCGCGGTGCGCGTGTTCAGCTCCAGCAGGGTGATCCGCTCGGCGGCCACCAGCGCGGGCAGATCGGCGATGTCGGCGCCGCGGTCCAGGGTGAGGTCGCGCGGGGCGACCACCAGGGTGGCGCCCGAGCACAGCGCCCGCACCCAGTCGGCGGTGAAGACGTCGAACTCCAGGCTCGCGGCGCTCAGCAGCCGGTCGGCGGGCGTGATGCCGTAGACGGTGAGCCAGCCGTGGTGGGCGGCCAGCAGGTTGCGGTGCTCGGCCACCGCGCAGCGGGGCGCGCCGGTGGTGCCCGAGGTGGTGAACACCACCGCCGCGTCCTCGGGCCCGAACACCGCCGGCGGCGGCCCGGCGGGCAGCGCCGCCAGTGCGGCGGCGGCCGAGTCCACGCAGACCAGCGTCCGGGCGCCCGCGTCGGCCAGCCGGATCCGGTGGCCCTCCTCGGTGACGACCACGGCCGGGGAGGCCTCGGCGAGCACGTGCCGCAGCAGCGCGTCCGGTGCGCCCGGCGACACCGGCACGTAGGCGGCGCCCGTCTTCAGCACGGCGAGCAGGGCGACGTACACCTCGGTGCCCCGGCCGAGTGCCACCGCGGCCCGCTCACCGGGGCCGAGCCCGAGGGCGGCCAGGTGGCGGGCCAGCCGGTCGGCCCGCGCGTCCAGCTCGCCGTAGGTCAGCTCCCGCCCCTCCCACCGGACGGCGACCGCCGCGGGGGCGTTGCGCGCCTGCTCCTCGAACCGTCCGGGCAGCGTCCCCGCGCGTCCCGCCCCGGCCCGGGCTCCGGCCCCGGCCCCGGCCCCGGTCCGTTCGTCCGTCCCCGTCATGCCCGCCCCCTTCGACCCGATCCGCACCGCTTCCACGCCCCGCCTGCGGTGCTCCGTCCGCACCGCTTCCACGCCCCGCAGCCCTGCTCCGGTTCCCCGATCCTGCCGCCAACTCCCGTGCCGCGACAGGGGCGTGCGCCGATCGGCCGGCGCGTCGGGGTGTCCACCGCTCGGACACCGGAAACGCCGTCCGGGCGAACGGTTGTACTCTGCACGCGGACGGTCGGCGCCGGCCCGTCCGGTGCGGCGCCGTGCCCGTGACCCTGCCCGGCACCGGACCCGTAGGAGGCCCGCCCGCATGAGCACGACCGACCCGCGCACGCCCTCCGGCCCGCCCGCCGCGGACCCCGCCACGGAACCGCTGCTGCGCGCCCGGGCCGTCGACGTCGTCCGCGACGGACGCCACCTGCTGCGCGGGATCGACCTCACCATCCGCCCCGGCGAGCACTGGGCGCTGCTCGGCCCCAACGGCGCCGGCAAGTCCACCCTCCTCGCCCTGCTCGGCGCGGTCTCCCACCCCACCCGCGGCGAGGTGGACGTGCTCGGCCGCCGGCTCGGCCGGGTCGACATCCGCGAGCTGCGCGCCCACCTCGGCCACGTCAACCCGCGCCACCCGCTGCGCTCGCCGCTGACCGTGCGCGAGGTGGTGCTCACCGGCGTCACCAACACCATCGAACCGGACCTGCACCGCAAGCCCGCGCCGGAGGAGCTGGACCGGGCCGAGCTGCTGATCGACACCCTCGGCATGGCCGCCGCCGCGGAGTCCCCGTGGACCACGCTCTCGCAGGGGGAGCGGGGCCGGGCGCTGATCGCCCGTGCGCTGATGCCCAGCCCGCGGCTGCTGCTGCTCGACGAGCCGGCCACCGGGCTCGACCTGACCGCCCGGGAGCTGCTGCTGGACAGCCTGGACCTGCTGCGCCACCAGCACCCGGAGCTGGCGAGCGTGCTGGTCACCCACCACCTGGAGGAGCTGCCGGAGTCCACCACCCACGCGCTGCTGCTGCGCGGCGGGGAGACGGTCGCGGCCGGGCCGGTGGACGCGGTGATGACCACCGAGCTGGTGAGCGCCACCTTCGGGCACCCGATCCGGATCACCCGGCACGAGGGCCGCTGGACCGCCCGGGCCGCCGCGCCCCGGAGGTCGGGGCGCACCGCGGAGGTCTGAGGGGGCTCGGCAGCACTGGAGGAGCGCGCACCGCCGGTGCGCGCTCCTTTACCACTTCTTTGCCTTGTTTTCCACGCCCCCCTGCGCCCCCGGTGGCCGGAAATCGTCGGTGAACCGATCGTCGGGGCGCCGCTGCCCCGCTCCCACCTGCACCGTTTCGTGACCGACCCCGGTGTAGACGGCAAAATCCGATATCCCTAAGGTATGCCTTAGCTAAGCAGGTGGTCGGGCGTCGACGGCGTCATTGCTCCCCACCCGCGCTGAGCCCTGCCCTGAATCGCCCTGCCCCGACCGCTGGAGCCCGCATGTCCGCCCGTCGTTCCACCGCAGCCACGCTGCTCACCCTCGCCGTGGCGACCGCCGCACTGGCCGGCTGCTCGAAGAAGGACGACAAGGCCGCGGCCGACGCCGTCAAGGTGAACGCGACCGACACCGCCTGCGAGGTCTCGAAGACCAGCTTCCCGGCCGGTCACGTCGTGCTCGACATCGCCAACAAGGGCTCGAAGGTCACCGAGGTCTACGTCTACGCCGAGGGCGACAAGATCGTCACCGAGCGCGAGAACATCGGCCCGGGCACCAAGGCGAGCATCACCGCCGAGATCAAGGCCGGCTCCTACGAGATCGCCTGCAAGCCGGGCATGGTCGGCGACGGCATCCGCCAGAAGATCACCGTCACCGGTGACGGCGCCCCGGCCGCCCCGGCCGACCCGCGGCTGACCGCGGCCGTCACCGCCTACCGGGCCTACGCCCAGGAGCAGGCCGACGCCACCATCCCCGCCGTCGAGGCGTTCGCCGCCGCGATCAACGCCGGCGACCTGGAGAAGGCCAAGTCCCTCTACGCGCCCTCGCGCACCGGCTGGGAGCGCACCGAGCCGGTCGCCGAGAGCTTCGGCGACGTCGACCCGAAGACCGACGCCCGCGAGGACGGCCTGGAGCCGGGCCAGGAGTGGACCGGCTGGCACAAGCTGGAGAAGTCGCTCTGGGCCGACGCCACCATCGGTGACGCCGAGAAGAAGCTCGCCGACCAGCTGGTCGCCGACCTGAAGGACTGGCAGAAGAAGATCCCGGAGGCGGAGATCACCGCGACCAGCATGGCCAACGGGGCCAAGGAGCTGCTGGACGAGGTCGCCACCGGCAAGGTCACCGGCGAGGAGGAGCGCTACAGCCACACCGACCTGGCCGACTTCGCCGCCAACGTCGAGGGCGCCAAGAAGGCCTACGAGCTGCTGAAGCCGGTCGCCGCCGAGAAGGACGCCGAGCTCGCCAAGACGCTGGACTCCGAGTTCGCCGCGATCGAGACCCTGCTCGCCAAGTACAAGCAGGCCGACGGCGGCTACCTCGCGTACGACAAGGTCGCCGAGACCGAGCGCAAGACCCTGTCCGACGCCGTCAACTCGCTGGCCGAGCCGCTGTCGAAGCTGGCCGCCGCGGTGGTCGTGAAGTAGCACCCGCCTCCGGTGCGCGCCCGTCCGCGGTGCGCGCACCGGGCACCGCGCACCGCACCCGCACTCCGCCGTGGCGGCCCCCGTGGCCGTCACGGCCTCCGTGAGTCCAGCACAGAGAAGGGCCGCCCGCCGATGGACGCCGAGAACCAGCAGCAGAACGGGACGCCGGCCGCCGCCGAGGACACCGCCGCCGGCCGCACGCCGGTCAGCCGCCGTGCCGTGATCGGCTGGGCCGGTGCCGGCGTCGCCCTGGGCGCGGCCGGCGTCGGCTCGGTCGCCGCCGCCACCCGCCAGGACGACGACGACCGGGCCGCCCCGGCCGCGGCCACCGCCGACGTCCCGTTCTACGGCGACCACCAGTCCGGCATCGCCACCCCGGTCCAGGACCGGCTGCACTTCGCCGCCTTCGACGTCTCCGCGAGCGCCACCCGCGAGTCGCTGATCAGGATGCTGAAGGAGTGGACCAAGGCCGCCGCCGCGATGACCGGCGGCCGCGAGGTCGGCAGCGGCGCGGCCAGCGGCCTGCCGGAGGCGCCGCCGGACGACACCGGCGAGGCCCTGGGCCTGCCCGCCTCCCGGCTGACCCTCACCATCGGCTTCGGCCCGAGCCTGTTCGAGAAGGACGGCGTGGACCGCTTCGGCCTGAAGGCCAGGCGCCCCGAGGCCCTGATCGACCTGCCCCGGTTCAAGGGCGACAACCTCGACCCGCAGCGCAGCGGCGGCGACCTGTGCATCCAGGCCTGCGCCGACGACCCGCAGGTCGCCGTGCACGCGATCCGCAACCTGGCCCGGATCGGCATGGGCACCGTCAACATCCGCTGGTCCCAGCTGGGGTTCGGCAAGACCTCCTCCACCACCCCGGACGCCCAGACCCCGCGCAACATGATGGGGTTCAAGGACGGCACCCACAACATCGCCGGGACCGACACCGCCAAGCTCGCCGAGCACGTCTGGGTCGCCCCCGGGGAGGGCCCGGAGTGGATGACCGGCGGTTCGTACCTGGTCGCCCGCCGGATCCGGATGCACATCGAGACCTGGGACCGCGCCCCGCTCAAGGAGCAGGAGGACGTCTTCGGCCGCACCAAGGGCGAGGGCGCGCCGTACGGGCGGACCAAGGAGCACGACGACCCGGACCTCAAGGCGATGCCGGTGGACGCCCACGTCCGGCTGGCCCACCCGGACTCCAACGACGGCCGGATGATCCTGCGCCGCGGCTTCTCCTTCACCGACGGCACCGACGGCCTCGGCCGCCTGGACGCGGGCCTGTTCTTCCTGGCCTACCAGCGCGACAGCCGCAAGGCGTTCGTCCCGCTCCAGCAGCGGCTGGCGGCCTCGGACGCGCTGAACGAGTACATCCAGCACGTCGGTTCCGCCCACTTCGCCTGCCCCGCGGGCGTCCGCAAGCCCGGCGAGTGGTGGGGCCAGGCCCTCTTCGGCTGAGGCCGACCCCCCACCCGTCTCGCCCGTTCCACCTCTTCACCCCCCAGGGAGCCAGCGTGTTCGCCAACTACCTGATCGGCCTGCGCGAAGGACTCGAAGCCAGCCTGGTCGTCTGCATCCTGATCGCCTACCTGGTCAAGACCGGCCGCAAGGACCGGCTCCCCCCGGTCTGGGCGGGCATCGGCGTGGCCGTCGCGCTCAGCCTGGCGTTCGGCGCCGTGCTGCAGTTCGGCTCGACCCAGCTGAGCTTCGAGGCGCAGGAAGCGCTCGGCGGCACGCTGTCGGTCATCGCCGTCGGTCTGGTCACCTGGATGGTGTTCTGGATGCGGCGCACCGCCCGGCACCTGAAGACCGAGCTGCACGGCAAGCTGGACGCCGCGCTCGCGATGGGCACCGGCGCGCTGGTGCTCACCGCCTTCCTGGCGGTCGGCCGCGAGGGCCTGGAGACCGCGCTGTTCATCTGGACCGCAGTGCAGGCCACCTCGGACGGCTACAACCCGGTCATCGGCGCGGCGCTCGGCCTGCTGACCTCGGTGGTGCTGGGCTGGCTGTTCTACCGGGGCGCGCTGAAGATCAACCTGGCCAAGTTCTTCACCTGGACCGGCGCCATGCTGGTCGTGGTCGCGGCCGGCGTGCTCGCCTACGGCGTGCACGACCTCCAGGAGGCCGGCTGGCTCGGCGGCCTGGACAAGATCGCCTTCGACATCTCCTCGACCATCCCCAAGGACAGCTGGTACGGCACCCTGCTCAAGGGCGTGTTCAACTTCCAGCCGGACCCGACCGTCCTCCAGCTGGCCGTCTGGGAGGCGTACCTGGGCCCGGTGCTGACCGCGTTCCTGGTCGGCACCGCCACCGGCGGCGGCCCGGCCAAGCCGGTCGCCCCGAAGCCCGGCGCCGCCAAGTCGGCCGCCTGAGCGAATACTTCGCGCCTTCGCAGCACACCCGATCGCCCCGTCCGGCCACCCGCCGGGCGGGGCGATCGGCGTTCGCGGACGCCTCCGGCGGGCGCGGCGGCTGACGCGGAGTCAAAGTTCACCTCGCGGCTCTACCCGCGTAAACCCCTGGGGTCGCATGCTGGTCGGCATGCCCGGGCCGGTTCCCGCCCGGGGGCTTTCCCCTGCCCTCCTCGACCCAGGAGCCCCCCATGTCCGCGACGTCCGCCATATCCGCGTCCCGCCGCACCCCGGCCGCCGTCCTCGGCGCCCTGCTGCTCGCCCTCACCGCCGTGCTGGCCGGCGCCGGCACCGCGCAGGCCGCACTGCCGACCCCGGTCTCGGCCGCCACCGCCCGCGGCTACCTCGCCACCCTCGCGGTGGCCGCGGAGTCCCACACCACCACCTACGACCGCGCGCTCTTCCCGCACTGGATCACCGTCTCCGGCACCTGCAACACCCGCGAGACGGTCCTCAAGCGCGACGGCAGCAACGTCGTCACCGACGCCAACTGCGCCGCCGTCAGCGGCAGCTGGGTCTCGGTCTACGACAACGTGACCACCACCTCCGCGTCGGCCTTCGACATCGACCACCTGGTGCCGCTCGCCGAGGCCTGGCGCTCCGGCGCCTGGGCCTGGACCACCGCGCAGCGCCAGGCCCTCGCCAACGACCTGACCCGCCCGCAGCTGGTCGCCGTCTCCGCGAGCTCCAACCGCTCCAAGGGCGACCAGGACCCGGCGAACTGGCTGCCCCAGGCCTCCTACCGCTGCACCTACGCCCGCGCCTGGGTCCAGGTGAAGTACTACTACGGCCTGTCCGTCGACAGCGCCGAGAAGAGCGCCCTCTCCTCGATCCTCAACGGCTGCTGAGGAAACGTTCGCTCGCTGTGACGCACCGGCGCCCCACCGTCACCACGGGGGCGCCGGTGCCCCGATACGGCCCGAATGGGCCTACGGTGGAGGAAGAGAACGTCTCGACTTGGGAGCGTGGTCGAGATGGGTACCCCGGCGGACGAACGGTCCGAGCGGTTACCGCGGGAGCGGCGGAGACAGAGATCCGCGTGGCGCGAGCGCGTCCTCGCCCGGGTCGCCTACCTGCGGGCGCGGCTCGACCGGCAGGAGTGCGAGGCCGACGAGGCCGACTGCCGGCCGGCGCAGCTGATCGAGGGCGCCCGCCGGTGCCTGGACCGGGCCACCGCGGCGGCGACCGAGAAGCACGGCTGGCGCAAGCTCTGGTCCGGGGCCACCGCCCTGGAGGGCAGCTGGTCCAACGTCCGCTCCGCCGACGTGCTGCTCCTGGAACTCGTCCCGGCCGGGTCGCTGTCCGCCCGGGCCGTCGACATCCTGGCCATGGCACGGCTGCACCTCGGCAAGAAGGACCCCCGCACCCTCGCCCTGGCCGCCCGCGTCGGATCCAAGGACAAGCCCGTCGGCGAGGCGGACCGGAGCCTGCTGGTGCACACCCTCGACGCGGCGTACGCGGCGCTCGACGCGGAGTACGCGCGGGTGCGCAGCCTGCGCAACATCCTCTGGGCGGCCAGCGCCTGCGTCCTGGTCGGCGTGGTCTCGCTGGCCGTCTTCGGCGCCGTCTACCCCACCTCGCTGAGCCTCTGCTTCAGCCCGGTGCCCTCCACCCCGCCGGGCCCGTCCACCGCCCGGATGGTGGTCTGCCCGTCCGGGGAGTACCCGTGGGTGGCGACCAGGCCGATCCCCGGTGACTACGCCTCGCGGCTGGACATCGTCACCGTCGAGGTGGCCGGCCTGGCCGGCGCCGCGCTCACCGTGATCGGCTCGCTGCGCCGCATCCAGGGCACCAGCGCGCCGTTCATGCTGCCGCTGGCGGCCGCCGCCCTGAAGTTCCCCACCGGGGCGCTCTCGGCGCTGATCGGCCTGCTGCTGATCCGCGGCGCGTTCGTCCCCGGCCTGAGCGACCTCGACAGCCGGGCCCAGGTGCTCGCCTGGGGCGTGGCCTTCGGCGCCGCGCAGCACCTGGTGACCCGGTTGGTCGACGAACGGGCCCAGTCCACCCTGAAGGAGGTCGGGCACCCACCCGGCGGCGACGCCGCGCCGGAGGACACCACCGGCAGCCCGCCACCCCACGCCGCCCCCTGAACCACAGCGCCCGACAGCGCGGCGCCCGCCGGGAGTGATCCCGGCGGGCGCCGTGGGTTCCGCGGCGGGGGCGGCTACTCGCTCTTCACCGGAACGCGGCCCAGGGGGGTCTAGGCTTCGAGCGGGTGTGCCGGAGGGAGAGTTGCGATGTATCGGATGCGCGAGGCGACGGCCGGGGATGCCGGACCGATCGCCGGCATGGTCCGGGAACGGTCGGCGTGGCTGTCGGCCCGTGGGCTCGGAGAGTGCGAGGCCGCGGCCGACGAGTTCGCCTCGCAGGCCGGCAACCCCGCTGTCCCGGTGTGGGTGCTTGAGCACGAGCGGGACGGTGTGGTCGGATGCACGACCGTCCTCGGTACCGAGGCCCTGCCGGCGTGGGGGTTCACCGAGGAGGAGCGGGCGGAATCGTCGTTGTTCCTCGCGACGACATTCACCCGGCCGAACCCGCACCGCCTCGGCCGCCTGGTGGCGTGGTGGATGCTCGACCGGGCGGCGGCCGAAGGCCGTGTGTGGGTGCGGCGCGGGACCGCTCAGGAACGGCTCTCCCGCTACTACCAGGAGGCGCAGGGGTGGACCCTCGCCCGGGTGGTCGACCTCGAAGAGGCGAAGGTGTTCCTTCTGCAACGGCGCGCGGAGCGTGTTCCGCAGCTGGCCGACCTGTTGGCCGGCCGGGGCCTGTGAGATTCGCGTCGGGCCCCGGGCGGGGCGGCGCCCCCGGCCCCACCGGCGGAGCGGCCCGGGAGTGCCGAAAACCCCAC
>NZ_JBHYUU010000097.1:24956-31337 GCF_042749955.1 Kitasatospora sp. NPDC059462
AGGCCACCACGGCGGCCGAGCGGCGGACGGCGACCGCGCTGCTGCCCGAGGCCGCAGGGACGGGCGCCCCCGTGGGGGGGGGGGGGCGGCTTGCTGTCTCGGGGGGGGCGGGGGGTCGGCGCCCCCCGCGCCCCCGACGGGCTCAGCGGCCGGTGAGTGCCGAATCCGCGAGGAGAGCGAACACGACCTCCCGGTCCGCGCGGGAGTCGTCCCGGCGGCAAAGGCGGTCGGCGACGGCCTTCAACTCGACGGGGTCGGTGATCCCGGCCTCGATCAGGGGTGACCCCTGATCGAGGAGCCGGTGGATACGGGCCGGGCCGTGGCGGCGCATCGCGAGCGTCATGACGTGGCCGAAGTTCTCCGGGATCGGCGGTCGGGCGATGTGTGGCGGGAGGCCGGCGCGGTCGATGGTCTCACGCAGGAGGCGCTTGTCACGGCGCCACTCGGCGGGCATCCACTCGGAGAACCGGATCAGAGCCGGGTCCGTCAGAGGGTGTACGGGCCAGATCCCGCGCCGCAGGAGCGGGGCCGCGACGCCGGCCTTCGCCATGAGCGCCGTCTCGGGGACCACGGCTGCCGGGGTGATGCCGCGGTCCACCTCCGCGAGCAGTCCGCGGGCGGTGGGGCCGAGCCATGGTGGAACGCCGAGGTCCGGACCCGTGACGCCTCGGGGCTTCTCGGCGGTGGTGAAGGACATGAGTTCGTCACCGCCGATGCCGGTGAAAAGGGTCTTGACCCCACGGCTGGACAGGAGGTCGGACAACCGGTCGATCGCGTCGAGGTAGAGGTCTCCGTACGGGGAGACGCGGCCGGGGCGCGAGTACCAGGAGGTCGGGCCGTAGGGGAGGTGATCCATGGCGGGGACCAGGACATCGCGCCAGGAGGCGCCGATGTGCCTGAGGATCACGGCTCGGCGCTCGGTCTGTTGCCTGCCTCGTTCGCCGTCGAGGACGACCGCCCCGGCGGTGACGTGATGACCCGGAAGGGCGGCGGCGAGGGCGAGGGCGATGTTCGTGGAGTCAAGGCCTCCGGAGAGCTGAACGCCGGTGCTGGGGCCGTCCCACGGATGCCGGGCGACGAGGTGACCGAGTAGCCGGATGAACGCGGGGACGGGGTCGGCGTCGGCCCGCAGGGTCCGGGCACGGGTGTGCTCGGCCGGCTCCGGAAGCCGGAGGGTGAGTGCACCATCCCGGGCGAGGTGCGCGGTCGCCCGTTCGGTCAGGAGGTGGATTCCCCGCCAGAACGTCGCGGGTGTGTACCGGGTCCGCAGGGACACCCGGCGGGTGATCTCCAGCAGGTCGAGGCCGGTGTCGGCGGCCTGCTCGTGAACGCTGAGCAGGTCCCACGATCCGTAGAGGGTGCCGGCCCTGGTGGTGAGGTGGATCGGCGCGGTGCCGGCGGTGCCGGTGGCGATCTCGGCGGTGCCGGTCCGGGTTGTTTCGACGGTGATCCAGTCGTCGCGTTCGGCCCGGGCTGTCGCGAGGGCGGAGTCGTAGGAGCCGGCGTCGACCATGAGGGGGCCGACATCGGCTCTGCCGGATCCGGCTGCGGTAGCGCTCGTGATGAGTGCGGTTCGGGTCCCGTCGGTGATCGCCCGGGCATCGGTCATCGGGTGCGCGTACGGCTCGGCCCACGAGGCGCCGCACCGCCACCGGCTTCGTGACCACTGCCACGGGTAGCGGGCGATGTCGGACGGATCCAGTCGGAGGTTGAGCATCGTTCCCCTTGTCCACGAGGTGTGAGAGAGGACGGCCCGGCTCCGACCGCCGTGCGGCGGCCGGAGCCGGTGTACTCAGACCTCGAAGGAGTCGTAGGTCTGCGGGGCGTCGCTGCTGCCGCCCTTCTTCTTGTACTCGTAGCGGTCGGTGGTCTCGGTGACGTAGACCTCGGGCTCGCCCTCGAACAGGCCCTCGGTGACCTCATCGAGGGCCGACGTGGTGGCGGTGGTCATGGCTCTGCTCCCTTCGCTGGTGCCGGGGCGGTGCGATGGTTCGGCACGCCGCTCCGTGACACCGGCGGTGCGGGCGGCGTGCCCGGTGCCGGCCGTTCTCGTCGGCACCGCATCCGGTCCGGTTGGGTGTGCCGCCGGCCGGGCCGGAAGTTCGTGGTCGCTGCCGGCCGCGCTCTCCGGCGGGGAGACACGCGAGCAGCGCTGTGTCACACGTCGGGAACGTAGTGTGACGTCAGGTTGGTGAGGGGGACTGCTTGTCCCCCTCACCCACTGCGCCCCCCTCGCTACCCGCCGGAAAGGGCTGCCTCCCGACAGTGCGCCGCCCTACGGTGGGAGAGTCGCCGCCACCGGGCAGTTGAGTACTGCCTGATGGCGGCTCAGCCGAGGAGAGGCACATGTCCGAACTGCCCGAGGAACTGTCCATCGGTGAGCGCATCCGCGTCCTGCGCGAACGACGTGGGATGACACGCCCTGTCTTGGCCGGCCTGGTCGGCCGGAGCACGGACTGGCTGAAGAAGATCGAGAGCGGCGAGAGGCTGCTCTCCTCGCACAACATGCTCCTGAAGGTCGCCCTTGCCCTGCGCGTCAGTGACCTCACGGCGATCACGGGACCGTCCGCGACCGCACAGCCCGTCAACACCGGTCGTCTGTTCCACCCGGCGTCGGCCGCCGTGTGGGCGGCACTCCTGGAACGCGGTACCCGTCCACCGGTCGCGTTGCCGCCGGGGGCAACGGCCGCCGACCACGCCGCCGACGTCGACGCCGGGTGGAGACTCTGGCACAAGGCGGCGAACAACCGGACCGACGTCGGCCACATCGCCCCCGACCTGATCCGTCATGGTGAAGCCCTCACCCGGGTGGTCACCGGGGAGGAACGGCGAACCGCGCTGGTCGCCCTCGCCGCCGCGTACCGGCTGGCCCAGCAGGTCATCGCCTACATCGGGCCGGCCGAGGCCGTGTGGATGCTCGGTGACCGGGCGATGGCCACCGCCGCCGAAGCCGACGACCCCGCCGCCATGGGAGCCGCCGCGTGGAACCTCGCGAACACCATGCGTGCCGTGGGCGAGCACGAAGGCGCGATGATGTTGGTGACCACCGCCGCCGATCGCCTCCGTGCGCACCTCGCCGAGGCTCCGCCGCACTGGCGAGGCGTGTACGGAGCACTGCACTTGAGTGCCTCGATCACCGAAGCCCGCGACGGCCGCGACGGCTCCGCGTGGAACCACTGGGACACCGCCGTCCAGGTCGCGAAGTCCCTTCCGACCGGATATGCCGAACTCTCCACCGTCTTCGGCCGGGCGAACGTCGACCTCCACGCCGTCAGCATCGCCACCGAACTTCGCAGCTCGGGCAAGGCCCTGACGCTCGCGGACGAGATCGACCCCGACTCGATCCCCTCGGCCGAACGCCGTACCCGACTATGGGTGGACGCGGCCCGCTCCCACTTGGACCGCGGCGACCGCACGGCCGCGCTGCACGTCATGGGCGTCGCGCTCAAGATCAGCCCGGAGACGGTGAAGTTCACTCCGCAAGCGCGGTCGGTTGCGGCCGACCTCTGGCGCAAGGCCCCCCGCTCGATGCGACAGGAGACGCTGGAGCTCGCCGAGACGGTCGGCATCCTCACTGGCTCCTGAACCACGGCGCCCGACAGCGCGGCGCCCGCCGGGAGTGATCCCGGCGGGCGCCGTGGGTTCCGCGGCGGGGGCGGCTACTCGCTCTTGATCGCGCCCAGGATGTCCATCCGGGCGGCGCGGCGGGCCGGCCAGAGGGCGGCCAGCAGGCCGATCACGGCGGCAGCGGCCAGGAAGAAGGCGATCTTGCCCGGCGGGACCACCAGGGTCATGTTCTTGAACGAGTCCGCGAGGGTGCGGGTGCCGGCCCAGGCGGTGACGATGCCGAGCAGGATGCCGACGACGCCGCCGAACAGCGCGATCATCAGCGACTCCAGCCGGACCATCCGGCTGATGCCGCGGCGGTCCAGGCCGATCGCCCGCAGCATGCCGATCTCCCGGCGGCGCTCGAACACCGACATGGCCATGGTGTTGATGACGCCCAGCACCGCGACCACCACGGACATGCCCAGCAGGCCGTACATGATGTTCAGCAGGGCGGTCACCAGCTGGCTGTTCTCGGCCTTGATGTCCTTCTCGCCCTTGACGCTGATCAGCGGGTTGCCGCCGGTGGCGTCGCGCAGCGCCTGCTTGAGCTCGGGGGTCGCACCGTCGGCGCCCTTGACCAGGACCTTCTTCAGGCCGGAGCCGGCGGCGGCGTGCGCGCCGACCACCTGCTCGGGGGCGATGACCCCGGCGACCTCGGTGTTCTGCTCGACCAGGCCGCCGACGGCCAGGGTGCCGCGGCTGCCGTCGGGGTAGGTGATGTCGAGCGTCGAGCCGACCGTCAGGTCGTTGCGCTCGGCGTAGCCGGTGGTGGCGAGCAGCTTGCCCTGCCGGAGGGAGTCGGCGGCGCCGGTGGTGACCCTGAGGTCGACCAGCTGGTCGAAGGTGGTGGCGTCCACGGCGGTCAGCCAGGTGGTGTCGCCGTCGGCGACGGCCTTGACCGGCACCTCGCGCACCGCGCTGACCATGGTGACCCCGGCGGTCTTCGCGATCTGGCCGGAGACCTCGGGGGAGAGCATGGAGAAGTTCTCCATGGCGACGGCGTAGTCGGCCTTCAGGTCGACCTCGGTGGCCTCGTCGACGGCCTTGTTCACCGAGGCGCCGACCACGGTCAGCGCGGTGATCAGGGTGACGCCGATGGTGAGCGCGGAGGCGGTGGCGGCGGTGCGGCGCGGGTTGCGCACGGCGTTCTCGCGGGCCAGCTTGCCGGGCGTGCCGAACAGCTTGCGCAGCACCGGGGCGAACAGCGCGATCACCGGGCGGGACAGCAGCGGGGTGAGCACGAACACGCCGATCATCAGCGCGCCCGCGCCGAGCGCGACCACGTTGACCTCCTTGGCGGCCGCGCCACCGAACAGGGCCGCGACGCCGGCGGCGGCGAAGAGCAGCCCGATGACGTTCCGCACCAGCAGGGACTTCTGGGTGGCCGGCTGCTCGGCCGAGCTCATCGCGGCGACCGGGGCGATCCGGGAGGCGCGCAGCGAGGGCAGCCAGGCGGCGAGCACGGTGACCACGGTGCCGACGAGGATCGAGGCGATCACCGTGGACGGGGCGATCACCAGCGGGCCGGTGGGCATGCCGGTGTCCAGCGAGCCGATCACGGCCTGCAGCCCGGCGGCGATGCCGATGCCGGCGACCAGGCCGCCGATCGAGGCGGTCAGGCCGACCAGCACGGCCTCGGCCAGCACGGAGAAGGTGATCTGCTTGCGGCTGGCGCCGACGGCGCGCAGCAGGGCCAGCTCCTTGGTGCGCTGGGCGACCAGCATGGTGAAGGTGTTGGCGATGATGAAGATGCCGACGAAGAGCGCGATGGCGGCGAACATCAGCAGGGCGGTGGACATGCCCTTGGTGCCGGCCTCGATCATCCGGTCCTGCTCGTCGGCGAGTTCGCGGCCGGTGCGGGCCTCCAGGTCGTCGGAGGCGGGCAGGGTCCGCTCGACGGCGGCGAGCAGCGCGTTGTCGTCGGTGCCGGGCTCGGCCTTGACGTCGATCTCGGCGAAGCGGTCCGGGGCCAGGTAGAGCTGCTGGGCGGTGGCGGTGTCGAAGGCGGCGAGCGAGCCGCCGGAGAGCACCCGCGGGTCGTTGGTGGTCACGGTGCCGGTGAGCTTCAGCTCCATGACCGGCCCGTTGACGGCGATCCGCACGGTGTCGCCGACCTTGTAGTCGCCCTTCTCGGCGGTCTTGGCGTCCAGCGCCACCTCGCCGGAGCTGCGCGGGCCGCGGCCGTCGACCAGCGGGTAGCGCGGGTCGGTGCCGTCGGCGCCGGGGACGTAGTTGGTGCCGGTGGTGGAGAAGCCGTTGCCGATCAGCGCACCCTTGCGGTCGGCGATGCCGGCGAAGCCGCTGACCACGCCGCGGGCCTCGGCGGCGCCGGGCAGCGCGGCGATCGCCTTGCGGGTGTCCTCGGTGAGGGAGGGGCCGCCGCTGGTCCGGTTGCCGTGGTCGTACCCCTTGCCGACGGCGGCGCCGTCGCTGACGGTGACGGCGATGTCGGTGTAGCTCTTGGCGCTCTGGGAGCGCATGGCGTTGCCGAAGGTGTCGGTGAAGACGAGGGTGCCGGCCACGAAGGCGGTGCCGAGCAGGACGGCGAGCGCCGTCATCAGCAGTCGGGCCTTGTGGGCCAGCACATTGCGCAGTGCGGTGCGGTACATGGGGTGGTGTCAGTCCTGGGGGTCGTGGGGACGGCGGCCGGTTCGGGGCCGGGTCGGGCGGCGGACGGGGGGCGTCAGCTGGTGCGGCCCTTGGCGTCGAAGCGGCGCATGCGGTCCAGGACGGCGTCGGCGGTCGGGTGGGTCAGTTCGTCGACGATGCGGC
>NZ_JBHYUU010000098.1:0-31318 GCF_042749955.1 Kitasatospora sp. NPDC059462
CAGGCACTGGAGGCGATCGCCGCCCGGGAGGCCGAGGCCGCCGCCCGCGCGGCGGCCGAGAAGGCGGCGGCCGAGCGCGAGGCGGCGGAGCGGGCGGCCGCCGAGCAGGCCGCGGCGGAACAGGCCGCCCGGGAGGCCGAGGCCAGGGCCGCCGAGAAGGCGATGGCGGAGAAGGCGGCGGCCGAGAAGGCGGCCGCCGAAGCCGCCCGGGCCGCCGAAGCCGCGAAGAACACCCCGCCCGCCGCCTCCACCGCCGCACCCCCGCCGCCGCGCCCCTGGTCGGCCGACGGCGCGGCGGCGGCCATCGCCTTCGCCCGCGCCACGATCGGCCTGCCCTACGTCTGGGGCGGCGAGGGCCCGGGCGGCTACGACTGCTCCGGGCTGACCATGATGGCGTGGCGTCAGGGCGGCAAGCGCCTCAACCACTTCGCCGCCGACCAGTACGCCCAGTCCACCCCGGTCACCTACCGCCAGCTCCGCCCCGGCGACCTGGTCTTCTGGAGCACCACCGGCCGCGCCGCCGACATCCACCACGTCGGCCTCTACATCGGCGACGACCAGATGATCGAGGCCCCCCGGGCCGGCATGCCGGTCAAGCAGGCCAGCCTCTGGATCATGGGCACCCCGGACTTCTACGCCCGCCCCTGACCCGGCCCGGCCCCCTGACCCGGGCCGGGCGCGCGCTCGCCGCGTCAGGTCACCGGCAGGCACTCGGCGAGCAGGCCGAGGACGTCGCGCCAGGCGCGTTCCGCCTGCCGGGGGTGGTGGGCGACGCCGGGCCGCACGGCGTGGCCGACCGGCGGGTGGTGGAAGGCGTGCTCGGCCCCGCCGTAGACCACCAGGCGCCAGTCGACGTCCGCGGCCTGCATCTCGGCGGCGAACGCCTCGCGTTGGGCGGGCGCCATGATCGGGTCCTCCGACCCGACCCCGGCCCACACCGGGCAGCGGATGCGTTCCGTCTCGCCCGGCCGGCCCGTGACCAGGCCGTTGACCGTCCCGATCGCCCGCAGGTCCTCGCCGGCGCGTCCGAGTTCCAGCGCGATCGCGCCGCCGGTGCCGTAGCCGATGGCGGCGATCCGGCCGGGATCGGTCCGCGGTTCGTCGCGCAGCACGTCGAGGGCCGCGCGGCCGAGGTCCCGCAGCCGGTCGGGGTCGGCGAGCATGGGCATCACCCGCGCCAGCATCTCCTGCGGGTCGCTGATCCAGCGCCCGCCGTGCAGGTCGAAGGCGAAGACCACGTACCCCAGTTCGGCGAGGGCGTCGGCCCGTCGGCGCTGGACGTCGTTGAGGCCCGGCCCCTCGGGACCGAGCAGGACGGCGGGCCGGCGGCCGGTGCCGGCGGGCAGTGCGAGGTGCCCCAGCATCGTCAGTCCGTCGGCCGGATAGGCGATCGTGCGTGTGGTGACCGTCGTCATGGACCGGACGCTAGTGCGGCGCGGGCCGGCCCGGAACGGTCTTCGCCGTGGGCGGACAACGCGGCCGCGGGGCCGCCCGCCGCCCCGGAATAAATCGGGTGCCGTCGCCGAAATCCCGCCGTACGGTGAGCGAATGGGCAACGAGACGAACGGCGGTCCCGGTGATCCGGGCAGCGGCCGAGTGAAGGACCAGGGCGACGGCGTCGAGGGGATCGCGATCCGGGCGATCGGCGAGGACGAGGTCGAGGAGTGGGACCGCGCGCTCGCCGTCGGCTTCCTGCGCTCGCACGTCGGCCGGGCGACGGAGTTCCGCCGCCGCCAGTGGGAGCCGGGCCGGATGATCGGGGCGTTCGACGGCGACCGGATCGTCGCCACCTTCCGCAGCTTCGACGCCGAACTGACCGTCCCCGGCGGCGCGGTGGTCAAGGCCGACGCGATCACCGCGGTCACCGTGACCGCCACCCACCGGCGGCGCGGCCTGCTGCGCCGGATGATGACCGGGGACCTCGCGGCCGCCCGGGACCGCGGCGCCGCCGTCGCCATCCTGGTCGCCGCCGAGTACAACATCTACGGCCGCTACGGCTTCGGGCCCGCCACCCGCGGTCACGGCTGGAACATCGACCTGCTCCGCGCCGGCGGCCTGCGGGACGGCCTGCCCACCGTGCCCGGCGGGCGGATCGACCTGGTGAGCATGGCGGAGTTGCGTAAGACCGGTCCCGAGCTGTTCGACCGCTGGCGGGTGACCCAGCCCGGCGCGATCGACCGCGACGAGCTGACCTGGGCGCGCCACACCGGCGAGATCGAGGTCCCCGGCTTCGACTGGAAGGAGCCCTTCGCCGTCGTCCACCGGGACGCCGGGGGCACCCCCACCGGCCAGGCCGTCTACAAGATCGACGACACCTGGGACGGCTCCTACCCGAACTGCACCCTCACCGTCCTCGACTTCTTCGCGCTCGACCGGGCGACCGCCACCGAGCTGTGGCGCTACCTCTTCTCGGTCGACTGGGTGCGCAAGGTCGCGGTGGAGAACGTCGGCCCGGACGACCCGCTGCCGATGCTGCTGAAGGAGCCGCGCGCCGCCACCCCGCACGTCGAGAACGCCGACTTCATGTGGCTGCGGGTGCTGGACGTCGAGGCCGCCTTCAACGCCCGGACCTACGGCGCGCCCGGCCGTGTGGTGCTGGAGGTCGAGGACCGGGACGGCTACGCCGCCGGCCGCTGGGCGCTGGAGACCGCCGCCGACGGCACCGGCCGCTGCGTGCGGACCACCGACGAGGCCGATCTCGCGCTGGACGCCTCGGCGCTCGGCGCGCTCTACCTGGCCGGCGAGACGCTGCCGCGGCTCGCGGTGGCCGGCCGGGTCACCGAACTGCGCCCGGGCGCGGTGGCCGCCGCGGACCTCCAACTGCGCACGCCGCTGCTGTCCTGGAACATCGACGGCTTCTGACGGGCGCTCACCCCCGGCCCCCGCGGCCGGGGGTGGGGTCCACTACTTCACGGCGTTCTTCCCGATGGTGGGCAGGATGAAGTCCTGGATGAGGCCCTTGGCGTCGCGGACGATCGGCCGGAACACCCGGTAGCGGGAGAGGTTGATCACCCGGGCCGCCATGGGCGTGGACCGCCGCACGAACTCCCGGGTCCGCTCGGTGTCCTCGGTGCGGTCGAACACCCAGTAGAGCACCACGATCATGAGGTACAGCCAGAGCACGTCGGGCAGCAGCTCGACCAGCTCGGCGTCCAGCTTCGGTGCCAGTTCGGAGCCCTGCAGCACCTCGCGGAACAGCTCGACGGCCGTCGCCCGGGCCGGGTGGGACTCGTTGGAGAACGGGCTGAGCGAGCTGTTCGGGTCGGCGGCCGTGCGGAAGAACTGCGCCGAGAACTCGTGGTACGGGGCGGCCGTGTCGAGCCAGGAGGCAAGGGCGATCTCCAGGCGCTCGGAGAAGTCCCGGGTGTCCGCCATGCGACGCCTGGCGTCCGCCGCGTGGTCGTAGGTCATCCGGTCGTAGAACCCCTGGATCAGGAATTCCTTGGCCGAGAAGTAGTAGTAGGCGTTGCCGACCGAGACGCCCGCCTCGGTGGCGATGGCGCGCATGGTGGTCTTCTCGTAGCCGCGTTCCTGGAACAGCCGCATCGCGGTCTCCAGGATCAGCGCCCGGGTCTGCTCGCTCTTGTCGGTCTTGGGCTGCGCGCGGCTGCCGCGGGCCTCGGCGGAGCCCCCGGCCCCTCCGCCCGCGCCGGTGCTGCCCTTCGCCGTGCTCGTGCCGTTCGTCGCTGCCAGGTCGTCCACGGCCCCGAGCCTAGCCCGACCGGGTCAGTCCCAGCCGGTGTCGGCGCGTGCGGCACCGGATGCCCCCTCCGCATCCGGTGCCGCCGCCGTTCCCGCGATGGTTTCGAACGTGTTCAAAGTCATGGGCCGACCCTAGGTCATCACTTGAACGTGTTCAAGGTCGGGTGGGATGCTGGACGCATGATCACCGTGATCCGGCAGGGCTCCGCCCGGGACGCCGGCGCCGTCGCCGAACTGCACGCCGACAGCTGGCGCACCGCGTACGCCGGCATCGTCCCCGACGAGGCCCTCGGCGACGGGCTGGCCGCCGAGCGGCGCGAGATCTGGGAGCTGCGGCTGGCCGCCGACTACGGCGGCCCGGAGACGACCCCCGAGCTGCTGATCGCCGAACGGGACGGTGCGGTCGTCGGGTTCGCCTACCTGGTGCCGCACTGGGACGGCCGGATCCTGCTCGACAACCTGCACGTCCGCCCCGGGCTGACCGGCGGCGGCATCGGCCGCGAGCTCCTGGACGCCGCCCGGACCCACACGGCCCGCCGTCACCCCGGGACCGACCTCTACCTGGAGGTGCTCCAGGCCAACACCCGGGCGGTCGCCTTCTACGAGCGCGAGGGCGCCCACCGCACCCGCGTGGGCGAGGGCGAGTTCCCCGGCGGCCACCTGCTGCCGGAGTACGAGTACACCTGGCCGGCCTCCGACCTGGCGCGTCACTGGTCGTAGACCGTCACCGGAACCCCCCGGTCGGCCAGCCGGGCCCTCACCAGCGGCTCCACCGACTCCCAGCGCCCGCCCGCGAGCCCGCACCCGATCCGCGGCATGTGCACGGAGGCGCCCAGGCCGAGCGCCTGCCCGCCCAGCGTCGCCAGCGCGGTGTCGATCGCCTCGTAGCGCACCGGCGGCCCGGAGGAGCGGCCCGTGCGGATGCCCCGCTGGCCGATCAGGTTGGCCACCCAGAGGGACTCCCCGACCCGTACCAACTGCACGGCGCCGAGCCCGAAGTCGTTCGACGCCCGCTCCCGGTGCCACCGCCGGTACGCCGCCTCCGGCTCGCTCCAGCGGTTCGAGAGCGCGAGGACGAACCCCTTCCCCCACCCCCCGAGGTCGTTGCAGACGTGCGCGATCACCTTCACGCCCTTGCCCCCGGGCGCCGTGGCATCGCCCCGGACATACGTGATGGTGCTCGTCTCCGTCATGCCCCGAACGCTAGCGCGCCCCACTGACAAGGCGTTCGGGCTTCCCGGCCGGGGCGGCGCCGTCGACCGGGGCAGCGCCGTCGGCAGGGGCGGCGCCGTCCGCCGGGGCGACCAGGTGGCGGCGGCCCGCGAGGGCGATCAGCAGGGCGAGCGCCGCGGCCCCGGCCGGGATCCAGTAGCCGGTGCCGGGCCCGGCGTGCTCGGCGAGGGCGCCGGCCAGCGCCGAGCCGCCCGAGATGCCGACCAGGATGCCGGACACCGCGACGGCCATGCCCTCGTTCAACTGCCGCCGCGGCAGCATCTCCTGGAGCAGCGTCATGCCGGTGACCATGGTCGGCGCGGTCCCCGCCCCGGCCGTGAACAGCGCGACCCCGAGCAGCGCGAGCCCCGCGCCGCCCAGCCCGGCGGCCAGCGGCAGGAGCAGCAGCCCCGCCATCGCCGCGACGCCCCGCAGGAAGCGGGTGCCCGCCGGTCCGCCCGGCCGCAGCGTGCCGAAGACCAGCCCGGCTACGCAGGACCCGGCCGCCACCAGGGCCAGCAGGCCGCCCGCGACCGGCCGGTGCCCCAGCGCGTCCGCGTAGGCGACGGTGGTCAGGTCCAGCGCGCCGAAGACCATGCCGGTGCTGAGGAAGGTCAGGGTCAGCACCCGCAGGACCGGGACCCGCAGCGGCGAGCCGTGCCGTCCGCCGGCCGGGCGGGCGGCGAGCGGCGGCTCGGTGCGGCGCTGGGCCGCGAAGAGCAGCGCGCCGGTCGCGCCGAGCCCGCCGGCGGCGAGCAGTCCGGCCTCCGGCGCGAGCGTGGTGCACAGCACCATGCCGAGCACCGGCCCGGCCATGAAGCAGAGTTCGTCCAGCACCTGTTCGAAGGAGTTGGCGAGGTGCAGCGCGTCCGGCTCGTCCCGCAGCAGGTGGGCCCAGCGGGCCCGGGCCATGCCGCCGAGGTTCGGCGCCGCCGCCCCGGCCGCCCAGCAGGCGTAGAGCGTCCAGTCGGGCGCCCCGGTGCGGACGCAGAGCAGCAGCGCGCAGAGCGGCACCACGTTGTAGAGCGCCGCCGGGACGGTGACCTTCGACTGCCCGAACCGGTCGACCAGCCGGCCGATCATCGGCATGCCGACCGCCCCGGTGATCAGCCCGGCCGCCCCGACGGTGCCCGCCAGCGCGTACGAGCCGCGCCGTTCGGCGAGCAGCACCACCAGGGAGACGCCGGTCATCGACAGCGAGAGCCGGCCGAGCAGCCCGGCCAGGGTGAAGGCGGCGGTGCCGGGGCGGGCGAACAGGCGTCGGTACGGGGCGAGGGCGGGCACGGGACTCCGGCGGACGAGGGGGCGGGTGGAAGGTCCCCAGCCTCGGGCCGCCGGCCGTGCGCGGTCCAACACCTGTTCTGCCGCATTGACAACAGAACGATGTCGATGTGGCCGGGAGGAAGCGGGACCGCCCGGCCCGGGCGCGTTGCTAGCCTGCCGCCATGCCCCGTGACCTGCACCCCCGCCTGCTCCGCGGTTTCGTCGCGACCGCCGAGACGCTGCACTTCGGGCGGGCCGCCGAACGCCTGCACGTGGCCCAGCAGGCGCTCAGCCGGGACGTCCGGACGCTGGAGCGGCTGCTCGGCGACGCGCTGTTCACCCGCACCACCCGCAGCGTCGAACTCACCGCGGCCGGGCACGGGCTGCTGCCCAGGGCGCGCCGGCTGCTGGCGCTGCACGACGAGATTGTGGCCGGCGCCGCGCACCGTCCGCTGCTGCTCGACCTCAACAGCGATGTCACCGGGCCTGACCTCACCGGTGACCGGCTGCTCCAACGGGCCCGCGACGCCTGGCCGGAGGGCGAACTGCTGGCCCGCTTCCTCGGCGGTCTGGCGGCCGCCGCCGACGAACTGCTCGCCCACCGGCTGGACGTCTCGTTCGGCCGCTTCTCCGGCCTGCCGGCCGGGGTGCGTGCCCGACTCGCCCAGCGTCCGGTCCGGTTGGAGCGGATGTCGGTGATGATGGCGGCCGGTCATCCGCTCGCCGGCCGGGCGTTCCTGCGGCCGGCCGATCTGGCCGGTCATCCGGTGGACGTCTGCGCGGGCAACCCGGCCACCACCGAGTGGGCCGACCTCGGTCTGCGGCTGCTGCGCGAGCACGGTCTGACGCCGGCGGTGCCGCGCGTCCCGCCGGTGGGGGTGGAGGAGACGGCCCGCTACCTCGCCCGGCACGGGGACCCGATGCTGACCACGGTCGGCGGCCCGGTGCTGCCGGGCGCGGTGAACGTGCCGCTGGCCGGTCCGGTGCCGCTCAGCCTGGTGAGCCTGGTGCACCGCCCGGACCTGCGGCATCCCGGGCTGGCCGCGCTGCTCGCCGCGGCCGCCGAACTCGGCGCGCGCGAGGACTGGTTGCGGCGGCCGGCGGGCAGCTGGCTGCCGGCCCCGGACGCCGCGCTGCTGGCGCCCTGAGCGCTCCGCCGGCCGGGCGCGGAGCCCCCGGCGACGGCGGTGTACGAACCTGTCCGGGATCAGGAATCACCCGGCGCCGGACGGTTGTTCGAGCCGGAGACGGCTCCACCCCTGCCGCTCGGGGGTCGGCAGGGGTGGGGCCGGGTGCGGACGCGCAGGTGCTGGGGGAGCGGGCTGCGCGTCCGCGGTCGGGGTGGGCCCGCAGGGCCCGGTGCGGAGCTCGGCCGGGTCAGGCCGCCTTCACGGCGGAGATGTCGAAGGTGAGCTTCACCTTCTCGCCGATCAGCACGCCGCCGGTCTCCAGCGCCGCGTTGTAGGTCAGGCCCCAGTCGGTGCGGTCCAGGACGGCCTTGCCCTCGAAGCCGACCCGGTCCACGCCGTAGGCGTCGACGGCGGCACCCGTGTACTCCAGGTCCAGGACGATCGGGCGGGTGACGTCCTTGATGGTCAGGTTGCCGGTCATCCGGTAGGAGTCGTCGCGCAGCCGCTCGGCGGAGGTGCTGCGGAAGCTCATCTCGGGGAAGGTCTCGGCGGCGAAGAAGTCGCTGGTGCGCAGGTGCTCGTCGCGCTGGGACTGGTTGGTGTCGATGCTGCCGACCTTGATGGTCAGCTCGGCGCTGGAGTTGGTCGGCGTGCTGCCGTCGAGGTGCAGCTTGCCGTCGTACTCGGTGAAGCGGCCCTTGACGTTGGTGACCATCGCGTGGCGGACGGAGAAGCCGATCTCGCTGTGGGTGGCGTCGATGGTCCAGTCACCGGAGAGGTGGCCGAGGTCCGGGCCCTCGGTGACGGCGACGGCGGTGGGGGTCGCGGTGGCGGTGGTGTTCTTGTTGCGGTTGAAAAGGCCCATGGCTCCTCCTCGGGTTCGAAGCCACTTGTTTAGGCTTCAACTTGTTGGCTCCACTGTAGCCCGACTTCGTTCAAAGTTCAACCACTGGAATCGGGGGCCGTCGACGGGGCCGGAACCGGTCCGGCCGTCCGGGCTTGACCCTCGACCCGGTCGAGGCCCCAGAGTCCTTGCCATGGAGAGCGACCTGCGCAGCATCGGAGAGCTGGCCCGCGACAGCGGTCTGAGCGTGAGCGCCCTGCGTTTCTACGACGGCGCCGACGTGCTCACCCCCGCCCGGGTCGACCCGCGCACCGGCTACCGCTGGTACGCGCCCGGCCAGCTCGCCGACGCCCGGCTGCTCGCGCGGCTGCGCCGGGTCGGCCTGCCGCTGGCCGGCATCCGGGCCGTGCTCGGCGCGGCCCCCGGCGGCGGCGCGGCCCACCGGGTGCTCGACGCGCACCTGCGCCGGCTGGAGGACGGCCTCGCCGACGCGCGCCGGGAGCTCTCCCTGATCCGTCGGCTGATCGACCAGAGGGAGAACCCGATGACCACCACCCCCGCCGAGTACCGCTTCACCGTCCCCGCCCGCGCCCTGGCCGAAGCCCTGGACGCGGTCCGCTTCGCCGTCGGCGGCGACCCCGGGCTGCCGGTCCTCGCCGGCGTGCTGTTCGACCTGGACGGCGGCCTGCTGCGGCTGGTCGCCAGTGACCGCTACCGGCTGGCCCTCGCCGAGGTCCCCGTCGGGAGTTCCGTCGACGCCCCGGTGGCCGAGGCCCCCGCGGACGGCGTCTCCGTGGACGGCCTCTCCACGGACGGCCCGTCCGCGGCCGCGATCGTGCCGGCCGCCCTGGCCGACGCCCTCCGCGCCCTGCTCGGCTCCGCCACCGGCGCGGTCGAGCTGGCGCTCGGCGGTGGGGCGGTGCGGATCGAGGTGGACGGCCACCGCATCGAGGGTGCCGCTCTCGACCACGACTACCCCGACTACCGCGCGCTGGTCCGGCTGGATCCCGTCCGCCGGGTCGGGCTGCCCGCCGCCGACCTGCGCGCGGTGGTCGCCTCCGCCCCGACCCGCAGCCTTCCGTCCGGCCCGGACGGCGCCGACTGCGAGGTCGCCGTCCTGGCCGTCGACGAGGCCGGCCGCCTGACCGTCGCCGCCCCCGACGCGGACGGCGATGCGGACGGCGGCGCGGACGCCGGTGCCGGGGTTCCGGGGCCGGACGCCCTCCGGGTGGCGGTCAACCGGGACTTCCTGCTGGAGGCCCTCCCGGCCGGAGCCGACGGCCCGCTCGTCCTCGAACTCGGCGGCCCGATCGCCCCCCTCGCCATCCGCACCCCCGGCCGGCCCGGCACCTTCTCCGTCCTGATGCCGGTCCGCCTCCCGGCCTGACCCGGTCTGACCCGGTCTGACCCGGCGGACCCCGCCCGGGCCCGGTCCGGCCCGGTCCGGTCCGGCCCGGCCCGGGGGGGTGTTTGCTGGTGCTAGCGCCGCGCTTGCAAAAGCAAGCAGCCTGGGGCAGGGTGGTCGCATGGCCTCCCTGAACGTCGGCTCGCTGGGCGAGTACATCCGCGAACAGCGGCGCAACGCGCAGTACTCGCTGCGGCAGCTGGCGGAGGCCGCCGGCGTGTCCAACCCCTACCTCAGCCAGATCGAGCGAGGGTTGCGCAAGCCGAGCGCGGAGATCCTGCAGCAGATCGCCAAGGCGCTGCGGATCTCGGCGGAGACGCTCTACGTCCAGGCCGGGATCCTGGAGGAGCGGCGTGGTGAGGGCCTGGAACTGCGGGCCTCGATCCTGGCCGACCCACTGATCAACGAGCAGCAGAAGCAGGCGCTGCTCGCGGTCTACGACGCCTTCCTCAAGGAGAACGCCGCCGGGAAACCGTCCGGCGCGGACGAGGGTGCGGGCGGGAGCGCGGACGAGCACGAGGGCAAGGCACCCTAGACACCACGGGAGGACCGGCCGTGCCGATCACGGACGACATCAAGAAGACCCTGACCGACCCCACCCCGCTGTACGCCCTCGCCGGCGCCGGGGACCTCGCCTACCGGAAGCTGCGGGAGGTGCCGGGCAGGGTCGAGGCCCTCGCGGCCGACCGCAAGGGCGCCCAGGAGAAGGCGACTGCCCGGCTGGCCGAGGCCCAGGCCCGGCTCGCCGAGGCGCAGACCAGGGTCACCGACACGGTCGGCGCACTGCCGGCCGACCTCAAGGTCCTGCAGGAGAAGGCGCAGACCTTCGCGCTCCAGCAGGTCGGCCGCGCCGTCGAGCTGGCGGTGAAGGCCAAGGAGACCTACGACGGGCTGGCCGAGCGCGGCAAGGTCGCGGTCGACCGCGGGCGCGGCGACGGGGCCGTCGAGGAGGCGATCGCCGAGCGGATCGACGCGGAGGCGGACGGGGCCGAGCTCGTCGAGGGCGAGCTGGTCGACGACCCGGCGCCCGCCGCCCCCAAGCGCGGCCGGGCCCGCAAGAACGCGGAGTAGCGCCCGAGGGGCCCGGGCGCATTCTGCGCCGCCGGGTCGTTGACCCCTTGGCGGACGCCCCGCCGTGCCAGGATGGACGGACGGGGTGCCGCAGCGAGACGAGGAGGCCGTGATGGGCGGAGTGGCCCAGATTCTGTTCCTGGACTACCTGAATCCGTTCTGGTGGCTGGCCGTCGCCATCCTGGGCTACAAGCTGTTCGCGCTGATCGACGCCGCCACCCGTCCGGAGGACGCCTACCGGGCCGCGGACAAGAAGACCAAGGGCTTCTGGCTCGCGGTCCTCGGCATCGCGTTCGGGCTGGACCTGCTGTTCGGCGCGAACTTCATGACCAGTTTCCTCACCCTGGCGGGCCTGGTCGCCGCGATCGTCTACGTGGTCGACGTCCGCCCGGCGATCCGGGCGCTCACCAACCGGGGCGGCGGCCGGGGCGACCAGCGCAACATGGGGCCGTACGGGCCCTGGTGACGGCGGAACGGGCGAGCCCCGGCGTCCGGCGGGTCCACCCGCCCGGACACCGGGGCTCGTTGGCGTTCCGGGCCCGGCGCGTCCGGGGCCCGTGCGGCCGTCTCAGCCCAGCAGCAGCTGCACCGGGTTGCGCTCCAGCAGCAGCACCGCGACGTCGTCCGTCAGGGCGCCGCCGTTCAGCTCCTCGACCTCGGCGATCGCGCTGTCGACCAGCCGGCCCCGGGTGAGCCCGGCGGACTGGTGGTCACCGATGAGGTCGGCCAGGCCGTCCTGGCCGAGGCGGCGGGATCCGGCGCCGATCCGGCCCTCGATCAGCCCGTCGGTGTAGAGCAGCAGCCGCCAGCCGGGGCGCAGCTCGAACCGGTGGGCCGGCCAGACGGCCTGCCCGTCGTCGCAGGGGAGCAGGCCGAGCGCGGGGCCGGCGTGGTCGGCGGGCAGGCCGATCGGGGTGTGGTCCTCGCCGAGCAGCAGCGGCGGCGGGTGGCCGGCGAGGTGGAGCCGGGCCCGTTCGGCGGCCTCCGGGGCCTCGGCGTCGGCCGGCTCGATGCTCAGCATGCAGAGCGTCGCGAAGATCTCGTCGCTGCGCCGTTCGTGTTCCAGCACGTGTTGCAGCGTGGTCAGCAGGGTCTCGCCGGTGAGTCCGGCGAAGACCAGGGTCCGCCACGCTATCCGCAGCGCCACGCCGAGCGCGGCCTCGTCGGGGCCGTGGCCGCAGACGTCGCCGATCACCACGTGGACGGTGCCGTCCTCGGTGCGCACGGCGTCGTAGAAGTCGCCGCCGAGCAGGGCGCGGCGGCGGCCGGGGCGGTAGCGGCGGGTGAAGGAGAGGTTGGCGCCGTCGAGCAGCGGGGTGGGCAGCAGGTGGCGCTGCAGCCGGGCGTTCTCCTGGCCGCGCAGCTCGGCCTCGACGAGCCGGCGCTGCGACTCGTCGGCGCGCTTGCGCTCGACGGCGTAGCGCAGGGCGCGGGCCAGCAGCGGGCCGTCCGTCTCGTCCTTGACCAGGAAGTCCTGGGCGCCGGCGGCCACGGCGGCCGCGCCGAGTTCGGCTCCGGCGGCGTCGGTGAGCACCACGACGGCGGTGTGCGGGGCCCGGCGGAGCAGTTCGTGCAGGCCCTCCAGGCCGTCCGAGGGGTCGGAGGGGTGCGGCAGGTCGGCGGACGCGGCGAGGTCGAGCAGGACGCAGCTGAAGTCGCCGCGGAGGGGGTCGGGGGTGCGGGAGCGGCCGCGCCGGGAGCCGGGCGCGGCGGGGGCGAGCAGCGCGAAGGCCTGGGCGAGGCCGCGGGTCCAGTGGATCTCGATCGGGGCGCCGCTGTCGGCCACCGCGGCCTTGAGCAGCTGGGCGTCGGTGGCGTCGTCCTCGATCACCAGCAGCTTCAGCGGGGCGCCGGCGGCGGGCTCACGGACGGCGGGCGCGGGGGCGGCCGGGAGCGCGGGCGCGGCGTCCGACCGGGGGTGGGGTATCGGCGCGGGCGCCGTGGCCGGGCCGGCCGGCTGCCGGGGCGGTGCGGGGGAGTGGTCGGGGGCGGGCCGTTCGTGCTCGGACCGTTCGAGGGCGGGTCCGGGGCGGGCGCCGTTCCGGGCGTCCGGCGGGTCCGCGGCACCAGGTGCCCGCCCGTCTCCCGTTGCGGGCATCGGCTGATCCTCCCTTTCCCCGCATGCGTAACGGCCGGCGTCCGTCCGCAGTGCCCGCTTGGCACCCTGCGTCGGGGAACTTCTCGCGACCATAACGTGATCTCCGGGGATTTCTCTGACCGACCGGCACCGGTGTGGCTGGTGCCACGCCGGTGGCGGTGTGTTGGATGGACGGCGGGGGTACGAGTCGGGGCCGGTTCCGGCGGGTGCCGGGCCGGGCGAGGGAAGGGATGATGCGATGACGACGCGGATCACTCTGGTCGAGGGTGACATCACGGCACAGCAGGTGGACGTCGTCGTGAACGCGGCGAATTCCTCCCTGCTGGGCGGCGGTGGGGTGGACGGCGCGATCCACCGCCGGGGCGGGCCGCGGATCCTGGACGAGTGTCGCGCGCTGCGGGCCTCGCGGTACGGGCGGGGGCTGCCCACCGGGCAGGCGGTGGCGACCACGGCCGGCGACCTGCCGGCCCGCTGGGTGGTGCACACCGTGGGGCCGGTCTACCTGGCGGACGAGTACGAGGAGCGGGCGGGGTTGCTGGCCTCCTGCTACCGCGCGTCGCTCCGGGTGGCGGCGGAGCTGGGCGCGCGCACGGTGGCCTTCCCGGCCGTGTCGGCCGGGATCTTCGGGTGGCCGCCTGCGGACGCGGCCAGGATCGCGCTCGGCACCGTCGCGGCGGTGACGGCGGAGCCGGGGGGCGGGCCGGAGGAGGTGCGGTTCGTGTTGTTCGGACCGGAGATGCACGGGGTGTTCGAGGAGGTCGGACGGGAGCTGGGGCTGACGGGACGGGAGTGAGCACCCGGCCGGTCCCATGGTGGCGTGACGAGGCGTCAACACGCCAGAGATATTCGATAACTCGTTCGAGTGAAACCGTGGACTCGATCACCGGGCCCGGCCGGGCGGCGGAGCCGGCCGCTCGCCGGACCGCTCAGGGGGCCAGGGCCGTCCACGGCAGGGTGACCTCGCCCTGCCGCCACCGCCCGCGCGCGTCCACCAGCGGCCACGCCCCGGCCAGCGAGGTGCAGGCCGCCACCCAGCGCTGCCGGGCGCCGAACGCCCCGTACGGCGCGGCCGCCGCCCAGGCGCGGTCGAAGTCGCGCAGGAAGGCGTGCACCGGCCGCCCCGGCACGTTGTGGTGGATCAGCGCCTTGGGCAGCCGTTCGGCCAGGTCGGAGGGCCGGTCGAGGCCGCCCAGCCGGGCCGCGAAGGTCACCGTCCGCGGGCCCTGCGGGCCGAGCGCCACCCAGACGTGCCGGCGGCCGATCTCGTCGCAGGTGCCCTCGACCAGCAGCCCGTCCGGGGCCAGCCGGCCGCACAGCCGCTCCCAGACCCCGGCCACCGCCGACTCGTCGTACTGCCGCAGCACGTTGGCGGCCCGGATCAGCAGGGCGGGCGCGCCGCCGTCCAGCGGCACCTCGAAGCCGCCGCGCCGGAAGGTCAGCAGCGGCGGCACCGCGTACGGCAGCGCCGCGGCGACCCGGGCCGGTTCGATCTCGATCCCGACCACCCGGACGTCCGGCCGCACCGCCCGCAGCCGCCCGGACAGCTCGACGGCCGTCCACGGCGCCGCGCCGTAGCCGAGGTCGACGGCGACCGGCGGGTGCTCGGCGGAGCGCAGCGCGGGCCCGAGCGCGTGGGCGATCCAGCGGTCCATCCGGCGCAGCCGGTTGGTGTTGGTGGTGCCGCGGGTGACGGTGCCCACCGGCCGCCCGGCCCGTCCGCGGGCGGGCGCGCTCACGGTGTCGGGGGAGGAGGCGGCCATGCCCCACAGGGTACGGGCCCGGCGGTGGCGGCCGGCGGCGCGGCCCGGGCGCGGTCCGCTCCGGTCCCGGCGTGGCCCATCTCATGCCCCGGCCCGGGAATGCCGGTCGACGATCGCGTGGTTGGCAGACTGGTGGTGGTGTGTGCCCGGACGGGGCAGCGGGCCGGCGTACCGCACCGGGCGTCGGCGGCTGTGCGGCGCGCGGGCGGCAGCGCAACACCGGACAGCAGGCAGAACAGCAGGCGGCAGGCAAGCAGGGCTGCCGAGGCGGGCAGTACACGAGGAGGCTCCAGCCAGGTGATCCAGCACCCCGTCCGTTCGGTACGCCGTGCCCAGCCGGCCACGCCCGCGCGCGGCCGGATCCAGTCGCTCGTCCAGGGCGGCCGCCGCCGCCCGCGCCGGATAGCCATGCTCAGCGTCCACACCTCCCCGCTGCACCAGCCGGGGACGGGCGACGCGGGCGGCATGAACGTCTACATCGTGGAGCTGGCCAAGCGCCTGGCCGAGCTCAACATCGAGGTCGAGGTGTTCACCCGGGCGATCTGCTCGGACGACGCGCCCACCGTGGAGCTGGCCCCGGGCGTGCTGGTCCGGCACGTCACGGCGGGCCCGTACGAGGGCCTGCTGAAGGAGGACCTGCCGGCCCAGCTGTGCGCCTTCACCCACGGCGTGCTGCGCACCGAGGCCGGCCACCGTCCCGGCCACTACGACCTGGTGCACTCGCACTACTGGCTCTCCGGCCAGGTCGGCTGGCTGGCCGCCCAGCGCTGGGGCGTGCCGCTGGTGCACACCATGCACACCATGGCCAAGGTGAAGAACGCGGCGCTGGCGGAGGGCGACACCCCCGAGCCGCCGGCCCGGGTGATCGGCGAGACCCAGGTGGTGGAGGCGGCCGACCGGCTGATCGCCAACACCACCGAGGAGGCCGCCGAGCTGGCCCGGTTCTACGCGGCGCGCCCCGACCAGCTGGCCGTCGTCCACCCGGGCGTCAACCTGGACGTGTTCCGCCCGGCGGCCCCGGGCACCGCGGAGGCCCGCCGGGCCGCCCGGGCCCGGCTCGGGCTGCCCGCCGACGCCGCGGTGCTGCTCTTCGCCGGCCGCATCCAGCCGCTGAAGGCCCCGGACGTGCTGCTGCGCGCGGTCGCCGTCCTGCTGGAGCGGCGCCCCGAGCTGCGCGAACGGCTGGTGGTGCCGGTGGTCGGCGGCCCGTCCGGCACCGGGCTGGCGCGGCCGGAGAGCCTGCACAAGCTGGCCGCCCAGCTGGGCATCGGCGACGTGGTGCGGTTCCACCCGCCGGTGGGCCAGGCGCTGCTCGCCGAGTGGTACCGGGCCGCGACGGCGCTGGTGATGCCCTCGTACAGCGAGTCGTTCGGGCTGGTCGCGCTGGAGGCCCAGGCCTGCGGCACACCGGTGGTGGCGGCCGCGGTGGGCGGCCTGCCGGTCGCCGTCCGGGACGGCGAGACGGGCACCCTGGTGGGCGGCCACGACCCGGTGGACTGGTCGCACGCGCTGGAGCCGTACGTCACCGACCCGGAGCTGGTGGCCCGGCGCGGCGCGGCGGCGGCCCGGCACGCGGCCGGCTTCGGCTGGGACACCGCCGCCGCGACCACCGCCGAGGTGTACGCCGGCAGCCTGGTCCGGTCGATCGGCCGGCTCGCCGGGGCGCGCCAGCGGCGGGCCTGAGCCGCGCGGCGGCCGCGTCCGGTGCGCTGCTGCGCGCGGAGGTACCGCCGAGTAACGTCACCCCCATGGCAATCCGCACCAAGGACGAGGCCCTGACCCTCCTGCGCACCGCCCTGGACGAGGCCGGGGTGGCCTGGGAGCCGGCCCCCACCGACCCGTACACCCTGGTGGCGACGCTCCCCGGCACCCGGAAGCTGAGCACCACCTGCGCCCTGCGGGTCGGCGACCACACCCTCTCGGTGAACGCCTTCGTGGTCCGCCGCCCGGACGAGAACCACGAGGCGGTCTACCGCTGGCTGCTGGAGCGCAACACCCGGCTCTACGGCGTGGCGTACGCGGTCGACCGGCTGGGGGACGTCTACCTGGCGGGCCGGCTGCCCCTGGAGGCGCTGACCCCGCAGAGCGTGGACCGGCTGCTGGGCACGGTGCTGGAGAACGCCGACGAGCCGTTCAACACGCTGCTGGAGCTGGGCTTCGCCACGGCGATCCGGCGGGAGTGGGAGTGGCGCACCAAGCGCGGGGAGTCCACCCGCAACCTGGCCGCCTTCGCCCACCTCGCCGCCCCGGCCGAGGCGCCGGCCGCCGAGTAGGGGACGGTCGGGGGCGTCAGCCGCCCGCCGCGGCCCGCTCCGGCCCGGCGGCCGGCGCCGTGCCCGGAACCTTCACGGTGCCCGGGACCGCGTCCGCGACCTGTGCCGCGCCCGGGACCGGGGCCGCCTCCACCACCACCGCGGACTTCGCCAGCGCCGCCCCCGGCCGCCGCCCGAGCAGCACGTACCCGCCGGCGGCCACCGTGCCGAGCACCGCGCACGCCCCCCACATCACCCCGCTGCCGGCCCGCTCCAGCAGCACCCCGCCCACCGCCGGGCCGAGGAACGAGGCGAACGACCAGGAGAGCGAGTACACGCCCTGGTAGCGGCCGCGCGCCTCGGCCGGCGACAGCTCGGCGACCAGGCCCATCATGGTCGGCGCGTTGAGGATCTCGCCGAGCGTCCAGACCGCCACGGTGAAGGCGTAGAACCAGGCGGAGGAGCCGGCCAGCGCGGTCAGCCCGAAGCCCCAGCCGATGAACAGCGCGCTGGCGACCAGCAGGGCGGTGCGGTCCCGGCCCTCCATCCAGCGGGTGATCGGGATCTGCAGCACCACGATCAGCAGGCCGTTGAGCCCGATCACCAGGCCGTACTGGGTGGAGGTGATGCCGGCCCGGCCCATGTCCACGGCCAGCGTGGTGGAGCCCTGCTGGGCGACCAGGGCGAGCAGCAGGTTGAGCACCACCACCGCCATGAAGCGGCCGTCCTGGAACACCTCGGCGAGTCCGATCGCCGGCCGCTGCGCCGCTCCGCCCCCGGCCGCCGCGGGCGTCTTCGACGCCTCGGGCCTGGTCTCGGGGATCCGCACGAAGATGACGACCGCGCAGACCACCGTGGAGAGCGCGTCCAGCAGGAAGAGCGTGAGGTAGCCGTGGGTGGCGATCAGTCCGGCGACCGCCGCGGAGAGGCCGAAGCCGATGTTGATCGCCCAGTAGTTGAGCGCGAAGGCGCGGACCCGGTCCTCGGCGGGCACGATGTCCGCGATGATCGCCGAGGTCGCCGGCCGGGTCGCGTTGTTGCAGAAGCCGACCAGGAAGGCGACCACCGCGATGGCCACCTGCCCGTCGGTGAAGCCGAGCAGCGCGGTGAACAGGGCGGTCCCGAGCTGGGCGGCGACCAGGGTCGGCCGCCGGCCGATCCGGTCCGCCAGCACCCCGGCGACGACCGAGGCGAACGCCGAGCCCAGGCCGAACAGCGCGGCGACCAGGCCCGCGTACGAGGCCGAGTAGCCCCGTTCGGTGGTCAAGTAGAGTGCCAGGAAAGTGACGACGAACGCGCCCAGCTTGTTGATGAGCGTGCTGGTCCAGAGCCACCAGAACTGGCGCGGCAGCCCGGTCACCGCCTCGGCGACGGCTCTGGAGACGCGGGCGGACAGGGCGGAGTCGGGCATGTGGGGGCTCCCGGGCAGGCTGACGTCCGCTGAGCCGCACGGGCAGGACCGCTCAGCGGGAGGGTAAGAGTCTCTGGCGCGGAGCACACCTTACTCGCAGCGGCGAGGTCCCGGCCAGGGGGTTTTCCGGGCTCCACTAAGCTGGGGGCCATGGCTGACACGACGTACCGACTCATCCTGCTCCGCCACGGCGAGAGCCAGTGGAACCAGAAGAACCTGTTCACCGGTTGGGTCGACGTCGACCTCAACGAGAAGGGCGAGAAGGAGGCCGCGCGCGGTGGCGAACTGCTCGCCGCCGAGGGCTTCCTCCCGGACGTGCTGCACACCTCGCTGCTGCGCCGCGCCATCCGCACCTCGCAGATCGCCCTGGACAAGGCCGACCGCCACTGGATCCCGGTCAGCCGCAGCTGGCGCCTGAACGAGCGGCACTACGGCGCGCTCCAGGGCAAGGACAAGGCCCAGACCCTGGCCGAGTTCGGCGAGGAGCAGTTCCAGCTCTGGCGCCGCTCGTACGACACCCCGCCGCCGGTGCTGGCCGACGACGCCGAGTACTCGCAGGCCGGCGACGCCCGCTACGCCGAGATCCCGAGCGAGCTGCGTCCGCGCACCGAGTGCCTCAAGGACGTCGTCGACCGGATGCTGCCGTACTGGTACGACGCCATCGTCCCGGACCTCGCCGCGGGCCGGACCGTCCTGGTGACCGCCCACGGCAACAGCCTGCGCGCGCTGGTCAAGCACCTCGACGGCATCTCCGACGCCGACATCGCCGGCCTCAACATCCCGACCGGCATCCCGCTGGTCTACGAGCTGGACGCCGACTTCAAGCCGCTCACCAGGGGCGGCCGCTACCTCGACGCCGAAGCCGCCGCCGCCGCGATCGAGGCCGTCAAGAACCAGGGCAAGAAGTAAGCCGCTTGCCGCTACGGCCCCCCACCTGCGCCGATCGCGCCGGTGCGGGGCCGTCGTCGTTCCCGGGCCGCCTGCGGGCCGGGGCCTTTCGTGGGCAACTCGGTTGTGGGTGGGGCGAGTTCACCGTGCCGTAAAAATGGTTCAGACCATTGACGGTGCCGGTGGCGGCTCCTACCGTGTGAGCACCGACCCGGCGCAGGCATGCCATCCCCCACGCGCGCGTGTCCGCGCCCGGCGCACTCTCCATCCACCCCCACGGAGGAGCACCATGCGCACACGTCATGTCGTCGGAGCCGTGATCGCCGCCCTCGCGGTGCCGGTCGCGGTCGCCCTGCCGGCGCAGTCACACGGCTACATCACCACTCCGCCCAGCAGGGCCGCGCTCTGCGGTGCGGGCACGGTGACCGGATGCGGCGACATCCGCTGGGAACCGCAGAGCGTCGAGGGCACGAAGGGCTTCCCGGCCTCGGGGCCGGCCGACGGCACCATCTGTGCCGGGGGCAACAGCCGGTTCGCCGAGCTGGACGACCCGCGCGGCGGCGCCTGGCCGGCGACCGCCGTCTCGGCGGGCCAGCGGCTGACCTTCACCTGGCGGTTCACCGCCCGGCACGCCACGTCCGGCTTCCGGTACTACCTGACCAAGCCCGGCTACAGCGCCACGCAGAAGGTCACCCGGGCCAACCTGGAGCTGACCCCGTTCCTGAACGTCCCCTACAACGGCACCCAGGTGCCCAGCACGCTCAGCCACACCGCGACGCTGCCGTCCGGCCGGACCGGTCACCACGTGGTCGTCGCGGTCTGGGACGTCGCGGACACCGGCAACGCCTTCTACTCCTGCACCGACGTCACCTTCTGACGCAGCGGACCCCGTCGGCGCCCCGGCGGTGAAGGAGACCGGGGTGCACGGCCGTCTCCCACGGCAGCCGTGCACCCCGGAGCTCCGCGGCGGCACCGGCGGGAGGGACGGACGACCGCCTCAGTGGCCGCAGCAGCCGCCGTCGACCCCGCCGCACTGGCAGGGTGCGCCGGACTGGCAGCCGCAGCCGCAGCCCGGTCCGCAGCCGCAGCCGGCCGCGAGGACGGGCAGCAGCTTCGGGGCGGGTGGTTCGATGGTCTCGGGAGCCGATGCCGGGCCGGTCGGGTTTGCCTTCATCGCGCTGACCCCTCCTTCTGACGGGCACACCTCGGTGCCTACGGGTTCGAGTGAAACCGCAGACCGGAGGGAGCGTCAACGGGCGCGCAGTGGTGGGGAGTCCGGCCGTCCGTGCTTCCCCACCACCCCGGCCCGGGGGTTTACCGCGCCCGCGTTCACCGCGCCCGCGTGTGCCCGGGACCGCGCCCGGAGGTCACTCGACCGCGGCCGCCGCCTCGGTGGCCGCGACGAACTCGTCCACGTGCTCGCCGGTCACCAGGTACACCACGCGCTTGGCCACCGAGACCGCGTGGTCGGCGAACCGCTCGTAGTAGCGGCCGACCAGGGTGACGTCCACCGCGGTCTCGATACCGTGGTGCCAGCGCTCGTCGATGAGGTGCGCGAACAGCTCGCGGTGCAGCGCGTCGATCGCGTCGTCGTCCTGCTCCAGCTCCAGCGCCTTGTCGACGTCCTTGGTGGCGATCACCAGGCCGGCCTTGGCGACCAGCCGCTGCGCGAGCTGCCCCATCTCCAGGACGGTCGCGTGCAGGTCGCCGGGGACGGCCGACTCGGGGTAGCGCAGCCGGGCGACCTTGGCGACGTGCTGGGCGAGGTCGCCGCAGCGCTCCAGGTCGGAGCTCATCCGCAGCGAGGTGACGACGATGCGCAGGTCGGTGGCGACCGGCTGCTGACGGGCGAGCAGGTCGATCGCCCGGTTCTCCAGCTCGTGGTGCAGGTCGTTGATCTTCTCGTCGGCGGCGATCACGCTCTCCGCCAGCGCCAGGTCCGCGTCGAGGAGCGCGGTGGTGGCCCGCCCGAGGGCCGAACCGACCAGCCGGGCCATCTCGACCAGGCTGTCGCCGATCGAGTCGAGTTCCTCGTGGTACGCGTCGCGCATGTTCTCTCCTCAGTAGCTGTGTCGGTGGCGGTGCCGACCGGTCATCCGGTACGACGCTCCGAACGACGTATGGATGGCCGCTGCTGGTGGCGCGCATCGTACGCGCACACCCCGGGGCGGCGGATGGCCGTCCGGCCGGACCGCCCCTCCCACACGGGCTCCGACGCCCACTCTCGGCCGTCCGGGCGACCACGCACGACCCGTTCGGTGAACCGGCAGCTACTTGAAGGTGAATTCTCGGCAACGCGTGGCCGATCCCTTGATCGGGCCCATGGGGAGTGCTCGCACCGTGCGCTTAGGCTGGCGTCATGGACGTGAACGTGGCCGCCGCCGCTGCCTGCGCCATAGCCGGGCTCGGCGTCGGCCTCACGGCCTCGATCGCCTTCCGTTGGAGCGAGCGCGAGCAGGCCAGGGGCAGGTACGGCGGAACCAACCGCAGCCAGGGCCGCAACCAGGGCCTGGGCCCCGCGCAGGAACCCCCGCTGCCCCCGGGGGTCGACACCGTGCTCTCCGTGCTGCGGTCCTGCGCGATCGTGCTCGGCGAGAGCGACGACGTGGTCAAGGCCAGCTCGGCGGCCTACGCGATGGGCCTGGTGCGCGGCGGCGCGGTCGCCGTCGACCAGCTGCTCGCGCTGGCCCGCTCCACCCGCCGGGACGGCGAGATCCGCCAGCTCGAACTGGAGCTGCCCCGCCCGGGTGCGGCGCGCGCCGTCGAACCGCTCGCGGTCTCGGCCCGGGTCGCCCCGCTGGGCTCCCGGCTGGTGCTGGTGCTGGTCGAGGACCAGACCGAGCGCCGCCGGGTGGAGGCGGTCCGCCGCGACTTCGTCGCCAACGTCAGCCATGAGCTCAAGACCCCGGTCGGCGCGCTCTCGCTGCTCTCCGAGGCGGTCGCGGACGCGTCCGACGACCCGGAGGCGGTGCAGCGCTTCGCCGGCCGGATGCAGATCGAGGCGACCAGGCTGGCCAGCCTGGTCCAGGAGATCATCGACCTCTCCCGGGTCCAGGACGACCGGCTGATGGTCGACCCGGAGCCGGTCGCGGTGGACGAGCTGATCGCCGAGGCGATCGACCGCTGCCGCCAGCAGGCCGCCGCCAAGCAGATCCTCATCGCGGCCGGCGGCATCGCCGGCCTCTACCTGCACGGCAACCGCGGCCAGCTCGCCGCGGCGCTCGGCAACCTCGTCGAGAACGCCGTCAACTACAGCCCGCCGCGGACCAGGGTCGCGATCGCCACCCGCCGGATCTCCAGCGCCGCCGCGCTGGGCGAGGCCGACGGCGAGCTCATCGAGATCTCGGTGACCGACCAGGGCATCGGCATCTCCGAGAAGGACCGCGAACGGGTCTTCGAACGCTTCTACCGGGTCGACCCCGCACGCTCCCGGCAGACCGGCGGCACCGGCCTCGGCCTCTCCATCGTCAAGCACGTGGCCGCCTCGCACGGCGGCACCGTGTCGGTGTGGAGCGTCGAGGGCCAGGGCTCCACCTTCACCCTCCGCCTGCCCGCCGGGCAGGCCCCCGTGGACCGGCCCCGTGCGGGGGAGTCCGCGGAACCCCTGTCAGAAACAACCCCCCAGCTTGCCCCGGAGGCCTGATCGTGACCCGAGTACTGGTGGTCGAGGACGAGGAGTCGTTCAGCGACGCCCTCTCGTACATGCTTCGCAAGGAGGGCTTCGAGGTGGCCATCGCCGCCACCGGCCCCGATGCCCTGGAGCAGTTCGAACGCAACGGCGCCGACCTCGTCCTGCTCGACCTGATGCTGCCGGGGCTGCCCGGCACCGAGGTCTGCCGCCAGCTGCGGGTCCGCTCCAACGTGCCGGTGATCATGGTCACCGCCAAGGACAGCGAGATCGACAAGGTGGTCGGTCTGGAGATAGGCGCGGACGACTACGTCACCAAGCCCTACTCCACCCGTGAGCTGGTCGCCCGGATCCGCGCGGTGCTGCGCCGCCGCGGCGAGAACGAGGGCCCCGGCGACGGCGGCGGCCCCGGCGCCCTGGAGGCGGGCCCGGTCCGGATGGACGTCGACCGGCACGTGGTGACCGTGGACGGCGCCAAGGTCGACCTGCCGCTCAAGGAGTTCGACCTGCTGGAGATGCTGCTGCGCAACGCCGGCCGGGTGCTCACCCGGATGCAGCTGATCGACCGGGTCTGGGGCGCGGACTACGTCGGCGACACCAAGACGCTGGACGTCCACGTCAAGCGGCTGCGGGCGAAGATCGAGCCGGACCCGGGCGCGCCGCGCTACCTGGTCACGGTCCGCGGCCTCGGCTACAAGTTCGAGCCGTAGACCCGGCCGTCCGGCCGCGGACACCCGAACGCCCCTCCGGTACCGGCCGGAGGGGCGTTCGCGCTTCAGCGGTGCGGCGGGGCCGGGCCTCAGTGGGCGGCCGGGACCGCCGGGGCCGACGCGCTGCCCGTGGCGGGGGCCGCCGGGGCGGTGGCCGTGCCGCTCGCGGCGGGAGCGGCCGGAGTGGTGGCACCGGCGGCCGGGGTGGCGGCACCGGTGGCGGGAGCGGCCGGGGTGGCGGCCTTGCTCGGCACGGCGGCCGGGGCGGTCGGGCCGAAGCCCTTGTACAGGTCCTTGTTCGGGCTGACCTGCGCCTCGGTGTCGAGCTTGTCGTGGTTCTTGAACGTGAAGGAGGTCGCCACGTAGCCGCCCACGGTCACGGTGGTGGAGGCGACCCTGGCGGTCGGGTTGCCCGGACCGCCGAGCAGCACCGCGCCGCCGGCCGGGACGGAGATGCTGGTCAGCGGGGCGCCCTTGTCGTCGGCGAAGGTGGCGGGGGAGCCGCCGGCGACGGTGATGGACTGCAGCTCCAGCGCCTCGGTCCCGCTGTTGCTGATGTTCACCGTCACGTTGGCGGGGCCGGTGTGTTCGCCGGAGGACTCGTCCCCGGTGACCACGACGATGTTGTTCAGGCGGACGTCGGTGCCCAGCGTGGCGGCCGCGTTGTCCGGCTTGATCTGCAGGGTTGCCGGGGTGTTCCCGGCGGCGCAGGCGGACAGCGGGGCGATGGCCAGGGCGGCGAGGGCGGCGATGCTGCCGCGTCGAAGGCTGCGGCTCACGGCGGCGGCTTCTCCTAAGTCACGTGTCGGAAGGTCAGGTCTCAGATTATCGACCTCGCTTATGCCGTCCTCACGGGGTGGTCCCTTCGTGTCGCGCGCCCGGTGCGGACGGGCGCCCGGACGGCGGCACGTCCGCGTGTCCAGGTCAAGCGCCGACCAAGATCGGATCACGATCCGGAAACGACCTGATAAACGGTGAAAACCCAAGATCAAATCACGGTTTCGGGCGTGTTGCCAGAGGTTTCAGCGGGCGGCGGAACCGCCTCCGACCTGCGGGAAGCCCTCCTCGAACACCGGTCGCAGCACGTCATGGGGGTCCTTGTCAAGCCCCGAGACCGGCCCTGACCTGCGAAAACGCCCTTCGGGTGCGCCGAAAAGCGTGTTATTCTGGAAAGCCACGGAAGGGGTCCTGTCACATGACGTTCAAGGTTGGCGACACGGTGGTCTACCCCCATCACGGGGCCGCGCTGATCGAGGCCATCGAAATTCGCCAGATCAAAGGTGTGGACAAGACCTACCTGGTGCTCAAGGTGCAGCAGGGAGACCTGACGCTCCGCGTGCCCGCCGAGAACGCGGAGTTCGTCGGCGTGCGCGATGTGGTCGGCCAGGAGGGTCTGGACCGGGTCTTCGAGGTGCTGCGCGCACCGTACACCGAAGAGCCGACCAACTGGTCCCGTCGCTACAAGGCGAACCTGGAGAAGCTCGCCTCGGGTGATGTCATCAAGGTCGCCGAGGTCGTCCGCGACCTGTGGCGTCGCGAGCGCGAGCGCGGCCTCTCCGCCGGTGAGAAGCGCATGCTCGCCAAGGCGCGCCAGATCCTCGTCAGCGAGCTCGCGCTGGCGGAGAACACCAACGAGGACAAGGCGGAGACGCTGCTCGACGAGGTGCTCGCCTCGTAGCGGCCGTCCGCTCCACAACGCTCACAGCGCCCGATGCCGGCGCGCCGCCCACCGGACCACGGGTCCGCGGGTGGTGCAGTGGCACTTCGGGCGCTGAGGCGTGTCCGGACGACGCCCCCGCACCCGAGCGGCCTGGCCGGCCTCGGGTCCGCATGACCGTTTCTGCTGCTGTGCGGGCGGAAGACGGTGGTGCTTCGGAAGGGGTCCGCGCCCGTCGTGCACGCCATGGCCATACCCACTTCGCCGAAGGAGTGAAACCTGAACGCCACAGCAGCAGTCGCAGCAGCAGTGGTGCCCGCCGCCGGCCGCGGTGAGCGCCTGGGACCGGGTGCCCCGAAGGCCCTGCGTGAACTGGGGGGCGTGCCGCTCCTGGTGCACGCCGTCCGGGCGCTGACCCGCAGCCGCGCGGTCGGCCTGGTCGTGGTCGCCGCGCCCGCCGACGGGGTGGCCGAGGTGGTCGCCCTGCTCGACAGCCACGGGCTGGAGGACAAGGACATCCGGGTGGTGGCCGGCGGGGCGACCCGCCAGGAGTCGGTCCGGCTGGGCCTGGCCGCCATCCCCGCCGAGGTCGGCATCGTGCTGGTGCACGACGCCGCCCGTCCGCTCGTCCCGGTCGAGGTGGTGGACGCGGTGGCGTCCGCCGTCCGGGCCGGCGCCGAGGCGGTGGTGCCGGCGGTGCCGCTGGCCGACACCGTCAAGCGGGTCGAGCCGGTGGCGGGCGGGCCCGAGCCGGTGCTCGACACGCCCGACCGCGCGACCCTGCGCGCGGTCCAGACCCCGCAGGGCTTCCGCCGGGAGACGCTGGCCGAGGTGCACGCCAGGGCGCTGGCCGAGGAGACCGCGCAGGACGGGGCCGGCCTGCCGCCGGTCACCGACGACGCGGGCCTGGTCGAGCGGTTCGGCGGCCGGGTGGTCGTGGTGCCCGGCCACGAGGAGGCGTTCAAGGTGACCCGTCCGCTGGACCTCGTGCTCGCCGAGGCCGTACTCGCCCGCCGGAGGGCCGCCGATGCCTACTGATCCGCAGACCCCCGTCCTCCCCCGGGTCGGCATCGGCACCGACGTGCACGCGTTCGAGCCCGGCCGCCCGCTGTGGGTGGCCGGGCTGGAGTGGCCCGGCGCCGAGGCCGGTCTGGCCGGGCACTCGGACGCCGACGTGGCCGCCCACGCCGCCTGCGACGCGCTGTTCTCGGCCGCCGGGATCGGTGACCTGGGCGCGCACTTCGGCACCGACCGGCCGGAGTGGGCCGGCGCGTCCGGGGTGAAGCTGCTCGGCGAGGCGGCCCGGCTGGTCCGCGCGGCGGGCTTCGAGATCGGCAACGTCGCGATCCAGGTGATCGGGGTCCGGCCGAAGATCGGCAAGCGCCGGGCGGAGGCGCAGGCCGCGCTCGGCGCGGCGGTCGGCGCCCCGGTCTCGGTCTCCGGGACCACCACCGACGGGCTCGGTCTCACCGGGCGCGCGGAGGGGCTCGCGGCGATCGCCACCGCTCTGGTGTACGAGCGGCGTTGACGTCCGCGGAGGAGGCCCGGGAACAATCCGCGACTGACGGGTGTTCACCGGGTGTCCTGCGGGCCCGAGTCGATAGTGTTCGTCCGGGCCCGCGCGGGCTTCCCCTCGGGCCGTACCCGCCGCCGACGAGATGAGGTTTCCGATGAGTGCCCAACTCTCCGACCGGGCCAAGGCCCTGATCGACGCCAAGAGCTTCGCCGTGGTCTCCACGATCCAGCCCGACGGCAGCCCCCAGTCCTCCGTGGTCTGGGTGACGCGCGACGGCGAGGACATCCTGTTCTCCACCGTCGAGGGGCGTCGCAAGCACCTCAACCTGCTGAAGGACCCGCGGGTCTCGCTGGTGGTCAACCCGCCGGAGAACCCGTACACCTACCTGGAGGTGCGCGGCGAGGTCTCGCTGACCCGTGAGGGCGGCCGGGAGCTGATCGACGAACTGTCCCGGAAGTACCAGGGCAAGGACTACGACTACGACGGCCCGGAGGACGTGCGCGTCGTCGTCCGGATCACCCCGCGGAAGGTGGTCGGCTCGATCTGAGCCACCCGGCGCGGCGGGGGCGGTCCCGGGCCCGACCCGGCGGAAAAGGCTCCGCCGGGGGTCTTGACATTCCGGAATGTCGCGGGGCACCCCCCGCCGCCCACTACGCTTGACGCTGTGAGCATTCGACTGTACGACACCAGCACCCGACAGGTCCGCGACTTCGTCCCGCTTGTCCCGGGTTGTGTCTCGATCTACCTGTGCGGCGCTACCGTCCAGTCGGCGCCACACATCGGGCACGTCCGGTCCTACCTCAACTTCGACGTCATGCAGCGGTGGTTCGCCTACCGCGGCTACCAGGTGACCTTCGCCCGGAACGTCACCGACATCGACGACAAGATCATCGCCAAGGAGCGCGAGCTCGGCACGCCGTGGTGGCAGATCGCCTACGAGAACGAGCGCGCCTTCAACGACGGCTACAACGCCCTCGGCTGCCTGCCGCCGACCGTCGAGCCGCGCGCGACCGGGCACATCCCCGAGATGATCGAGATGATGCGCGGCCTCATCGAGAAGGGGCACGCCTACGAGGCGGACGGCAACGTCTACTTCGACGTGAAGTCGTACCCCGACTACCTGGCGCTCTCCAACCAGAAGCTGGACAACCTCCTGCAGCCCTCCGGGGAGGGCGAGACCGGCAAGCGCGACCCGCGCGACTTCGCGATGTGGAAGTCCGCCAAGCCGGGCGAGCCGAGCTGGGAGACCCCGTGGGGCCGCGGCCGTCCGGGCTGGCACCTGGAGTGCTCCGCGATGGCCCACAAGTACCTGGGCGCGGCCTTCGACGTCCACGGCGGCGGGCTCGACCTGATCTTCCCGCACCACGAGAACGAGATCGCCCAGTCCAAGGCCTTCGGCGACGACTTCGCCAACTTCTGGGTGCACAACGCCTGGGTCACCATGGCCGGCGAGAAGATGAGCAAGTCGCTCGGCAACTCGGTGCTGGTCTCCGAGATGGTCCGGCAGTGGCGGCCGATCGTGCTCCGCTACTACCTGGCTGCGCCGCACTACCGCTCGATGATCGAGTACAGCGAGGAGTCGCTGCGTGAGGCCGAGGCCGGCTTCGGCCGGATCGAGGGCTTCGTCCAGCGCGCCGTGGAGCGCTGCGGCGCCGTCGACGCGGCGCCCGAGGTGCCGCCGGCCTTCGCCGAGGCGATGGACGACGACCTGGGCGTGCCGCAGGCGCTCGCGATCGTGCACACCGCCGTCCGCCAGGGCAACAGCGCCCTCACCGCGGACGACAAGGAGAGCGCGGTGGCGCGCTTGGCCGAGGTCCGTGCGATGCTCGGAGTACTGGGTCTGGACCCGCTCGACCCGCAGTGGGCCGGGACGGAGCGCGGCGAGGACCTCCACGGCGTGGTCGACTCGCTGGTCCGGCTCGTCCTGGACCAGCGCCAGGCGGCGCGGGCCCGCAAGGACTTCGCCACCGCGGACGCCATCCGTGACCAGCTCGGCCTGGCCGGGCTGGCGATCGAGGACACCCCGTCCGGCCCGCGCTGGACGATCAACAGCCAGTAACCCCCCGGCGACCGAGGGGTGAGGTGGGCCGTACCGGACCGGTGCGGCCCGCCCGCATGACGGAGCGCATGCCGTCGGGCGCCACCGGTACGTCCGGGGCGGCCGGCCATGCCGGACAGACAGACAGGAAGTACAGCCATGGCCGGCAACAGCCAGCGCAGGAACCGCCGCAACCCCGGGTCGAAGAAGGGCGCGAGTGTCGGTACCGGCGGCCACAGCCGGAAGGCGCTCCAGGGCAAGGGCCCGACCCCGCCCGGCGAGGAGCGCAAGGGCCACCCCAAGCAGCGGGCCGCCAACGCCGCGCTGAAGCGCGAGCGGGACGCCAAGGCCCGGGCCGGCATGCGCCGGGCCGGGGGCGGCGGGCGCGGCGGCCGCGGCGGCGCGGGCAGCGCCGAGCTGGTCTTCGGCCGCAACTCGGTGGTCGAGGCCCTGCAGGGCGACGTTCCGGCCAACGCGCTGTACGTCCAGCAGTTCATCGACACCGACGACCGGGTCCGCGACGCCTTCCAGGCCGCCAACGACCGCGGCATCCCGCTGATGGAGGCCCCGCGCCCGCAGCTGGACCAGATGACCGGCGGGATGAACCACCAGGGCCTGGTGCTGCAGGTCCCGCCGTACGAGTACGCGCACCCCGAGGACCTGCTGGACGAGGCCGCGGACTCCGGCCGGGACGCGCTGATCGTGGCGCTGGACGGCGTCACCGACTCCCGCAACCTGGGTGCCGTGGTCCGTTCCGCCGCCGCCTTCGGCGCGCACGGCGTGGTCATCCCGGAGCGCCGGGCGGCCGGCATGACCGCCGGTGCCTGGAAGACCTCCTCCGGCGCGGCGGCCCGGCTGCCCGTCGCCCGGGCGACCAACCTGACCCGGGCCCTGGAGGCCTACCAGAAGGCCGGTCTGATGGTGGTCGGCCTGGCCGCCGACGGCGAGGCCGAGATCGGCGACCTGGAGGCGCTGACCGGGCCGGTGGTGATCGTCGCGGGCAGCGAGGGCAAGGGCCTGTCCCGGCTGGTCTCGGAGACCTGCGACCTGCGGGTGCGGATCCCGATGTCCGGGCTCACCGAGTCGCTGAACGCGGGCGTCGCGGCCGGCGTCGTGCTGTACGAGGCGGCCCGGCTGCGCGCCAAGGTCGGCTGACCTCCGGGGCGCGCGCGGGCCTGAGCACGGCCCGGGCGTCCGGCGCAAGGCGTTCTCCGGAACCGCCTCCCGTTCGCCCGCAAGTCAGGGGAAAGCGATCGGATCCGACAGGGTCCGGTCGCTTTTTTCCTGATCCCTTCAAGGGAGCTCCCGACATCCACCCGGGAGAGTGTCCTAACCGGGTGTCACCCGGTTAGACGGTCGTGGACACCAGAACACCTCGGCGCCCGCTCCTGGGCGGTGGCAGCACCGGGATCGACGCGGGCCCCGGCCTCAACACGGTCAAGGTGCCGTCCGACCCGGCGCGCCTCAGCAGCACCCAGGCGAGCTTCCGGCTCAACCTCGCCACTCCGGTGGCGCCGCTGATCGACGCCCCGGCCGGACTGCTCTCCACCGGTGCGGCGTTCGGCGACCCGTACGGCACCCAGGGACTGATCCGCCGCCCGCTGGTCACCCCCCAGGTGGTCGTCCCCGCCGACGACGTGCGCGCGCTCGCCGCCGGCTTCGCCGGGGCGCCGCCGCGCCGCAAGGGCCGGGTCACCCCGGTCACCTGGACCGGCGAGGCGCGCCCGGGCGACGTCGCGGCCACCCAGCTCCTGGAGGCGGTCCGGCTCGGCGCCGTCCCGGCCGGGGTCGGCGGGCGCGGCGGACGGTCCGGCGGCTCCCTGGCGGACGCGGACACCCGGGTGCTCCCGTCGTACGGCGGCGCCCGCGCGGTGCCGCGCCAGTCGCGCGAGGGCGCCGGCACCGCCACCGAGGGCGGCGTCGGCCCGGTCGGCGCGCCGCAGGGCTGGACGCCCAGCGGCGAGCTGCCCGAGGTGTCGGCCGCCGGCGCCGAGGGCAGGCAGCCCTGGTACCCCGGCCGCCGGGTCGACCTCGGCCTGGTCCTGCTGCCGCTGCGCGCCGTGCTCGGCTCGCTCTCCGTCTACGCCGGGTTCAGCAAGCTCTGCGACCCGGTGTACTTCGACGGCGGCGAACGCGGCTCGATGATGCGCTGGCTCTCCTCGCTGCACCCGTGGAAGGTCGCCGAACCGCTGCTGGCCTTCGGGATGGCGCACCCGGTCGGCGCGGGCCTGGTGGTGTCGTTCACCGAGATCGTGGTCGGCGTGCTGACCGTGCTCGGCCTGTGGCAGCGGCTCGCGGCCGGTGCGGCGATGGCGCTGTCCGCGGCGCTGCTGTTCACGGTGAGCTGGCGGGCCGTCCCGGTCTACGACACCCCCGACCTGATCTTCCTGGCGGCGTGGAGCCCGCTGCTGATCGCCGGGGCGCCGTTCGCCTCGCTGGACGGCCGGCTCAACCTGGAGGCCTGGCGGTACTACGGCGCGGACGCCCCGGCGGCGCTGCGCCGCCGGGTGCTGCGGCGCGGCTCGGTGGTCACCTCGGTGGTCGTCGGCCTGACCCTGCTGCTCGGCTCGATGCTGGGCGCGGCGGTCCGCACCGGCGCCCGCCCGCAGCCCCCGGCGCCGTCCCGGCCGGCCGACGACTACGGCACGCCGGTCTGGCCGGGCGGCGGACCGTCCGCCACCCCCGGCGGCAAGGCCCCGGCCACCTCGGCGCCCTCGCCGGCGCCGTCCCGGC
>NZ_JBHYUU010000099.1:0-31196 GCF_042749955.1 Kitasatospora sp. NPDC059462
GTCGGCGGCCGCCGCGCGGCGCGGGGACGCCGGACCGGCGAGCGCCCGCAGCAGCGGCGGCACGGGGCCGGTGGCGGCGCGCAGCGCGGCGAGGTCCAGCCGCGCCGGGACGAGGGCCGGCTCGGGGCGCTGCCACGCGGCGTCGAACAGGGCGAGCCCCTGCGACGTCGAGAAGGGCAGCAGCCCGCCGCGGGCGAGCCGCTTCAGGTCGGCGGCAGCGAGGTGTCCGGTCAGTCCGGTGCGCTCGGCCCACAGGCCCCAAGCCAGGGAGGTGGCCGGCAGGCCCCGGGCACGGCGGTGGTGGGCCAGGGCGTCGAGGTAGGCGTTGGCCGCGGCGTAGGGGGCCTGGCCGGGGGTGCCGAGGACGCCGGCGGCCGAGGAGTACAGCACGAAGGCCGACAGCCCGGCGTCCCGGGTGAGGTCGTGCAGGTTGGCGGCGGCCGCGGCCTTGGCGCGCAGGACGCGGTCGACCTGCTCCGGCGTCAGGGCGTCGACCAGTCCGTCGTCGAGCACCCCGGCCGCGTGGACGACGGCGGTGAGCGGGTGCTCGGCGGGGATCGCGGCGAGCACCCGGGCGAGGGCCTCGCGGTCGGCCGCGTCACAGGCCTCGATGCTCACCTCGGCGCCGAGCCCGGCGAGTTCGGCGGCCAGGGCGCCCGCGCCGGGGGCGTCCGCGCCACGCCGGCCGAGCAGCAGCAGGTGGCGCACGCCGTGCTCGGCGACCAGGTGACGGGCCAGCAGGGCGCCGAGGGTGCCGGTTCCGCCGGTGATCAGCACCGTCCCGTCGGCGGCGAGCGGCTGGGGCAGGGTCAGCACGACCTTGCCGATGTGCCGGGCGCGGCTGACGAAGCGCACCGCCTCGCGGACGTGGCGCAGGTCGAAGGTGCGCACGGGCAGCGGTTGCAGGGCGCCGGACTCGAAGAGCGTCACGAGTTCGGCGAACAGGTCGGCGATCCGGTCGGGTCCGGCGTCGATCAGGTCGAACGCCCGGTAGCGGACGTCCGGGCGGTCGGCCGCGACGGCCTCCTGGCCGCGCACGTCCGTCTTGCCCATCTCGACGAACCGGCCGCCGTCCGCGAGCAGCCGCAGCGAGGCGTCCACGAACTCCCCGGCGAGCGAGTTCAGGACGACGTCCACGCCCCGGCCGCCGGTGACCTCGGCGAACCGCCGCTCGAAGGCGGTGTCGCGGGAGGAGCCGATCCGCTCCTCGGGCACGCCGAGTCCGCGCACGACCGGCCACTTGGCGGGGCTCGCGGTGGCGAGCACCGTGGCGCCCCAGTGCCGGGCCAGCTGGACGGCGGCCATGCCGACGCCGCCCGCCGCCGCGTGGACGAGGACGGTCTCGCCGGGCCGCAGTCCGCCGAGGTCGCGCAGCCCGTACAGCGCGGTCAGGAAGACCACCGGCACGGAGGCCGCCCGGGCGTACGACCAGCCGGCGGGCAGGCGGGCCAGCAGGCGGTGGTCGGTGACGGCCAGCGGGCCGAAGGAGCCGTCGAACAGGCCCATCACCCGGTCCCCCGGCGCGAGCGCGGTGACACCCGGCCCGACCTCGGTCACGACGCCCGCCGCCTCGGCGCCGACGACCGCGCGGCCGGGGTACATGCCGAGCGCGATCAGCGCGTCGCGGAAGTTCACGCCGGCCGCGCGCACCGCGACCCTGACCTGTCCGGCAGCGAGCGGTTCGGCCGCGGCCGGGTGCTCGACGACGGCGAGGGCGTCGACGGTGTGCTGCGGGCCGGACTCGACGCGCCAGGGTGCGGAACCGTCCGGCAGCACGAGCGCCCGGTCGGCGCCGGCGCGGACCAGCCGCGGGGTCAGCACGGCGGCGTCCCGGACGATCGCCTGGGCCTCGCCGGACGTCAGGACGGCGCGCAGCCGGTCCACGGGGAGCGGGAGGCCGGCCCGGTGCGGGTCGTGGTCGAGGTCGACGAGGACGAAGCGGTCCGGGTGCTCGGTCTGGGCGCTGCGGACGAGGCCCCAGACCGCCGCGTGCACCGGCTCGGGGACGTCCTCGGACGGGTCGGGGGCGATCGCGCCCCGGGTGACGACCACCAGGCGGGCGGCGGCGAGGCGTTCCTCGGCGAGCCAGTCGCGGAGGGCGCCGAGGACGGTGTGGACGGCGACGCGGACGGCGTCGGGCCCGGTGCCGTCCGCCGGCGGGCAGAGCAGGACGGCGACGTCGGTCCCGGCCTCGGCGGCCGCGGCCGGATCGGGGTGGGCGGGCAGGCCGTGCTCCGGGACGGCGGGCAGGTCCGGCGACGGCGCGCCGAGCAGCGCCCAGCGCTGCTGCGGGTCGGCCCCGGCCTCGGGCAGCGCCGCCTCCGTCCAGTCCACCCGGTGCAGCCAGGCCGGGTCGGCGGCGCCCGGACCGGCGAGCCGGCCGGGGGCCAGTGGCCGCAGCGCGAGCGACTCGGCGCGCACCACGGGCGAGCCGCCGCGGTCGGTGGCCAGCAGCGACAACGACTCACCGCCGGTGCGCCGCAGCCGCACCCGCAGGGCGGTGACGGGCCCGGCGGTCGGCTCCCTGGTCACCCCCGCCCAGGCGAAGGGCAGCAGGGTGCTGCCCGAGGCCTCCACCGCGTCCAGCGCGGTGAGGTGCAGGGCGGCGTCCAGGAGCGCGGGGTGCAGGTGGTGGCCGTGCGCGTCCGGTGCTTCCGGTTCACCCGACCCGTCCGATCCACCCGATCCACCCGGGAGTTCGACCTCGGCGAACAGGTCGTCGCCGAGCCGCCAGGCGGCCCGCAGGCCCTGGAAGGCGGGGCCGTAGCCGTAGCCGAACTCGGCCAGGCGCTCGTAGAGATCGGTGGTGTCGACGGCCTCGGCCTGCGGGGGCGGCCACGGGAGGAGGTCGTCGGCGACGGCCTGCGGCGGGGTGGAGGAGAGACTGCCGGTGGCGTGCCGGGTCCACGGCTCGTCCTCGGGGGCGCCCTCGGGCCGGGAGTGGACGGCCAGGGCCCGGACGCCGGTCGCGTCGGGCGCGGCGAGTGCCACGTGCAGCCGCACGGCGGCCTGTTCGGCCAGCACGAGCGGTTCGTGCAGGGTGAGTTCGTCGACCACCGGGCAGCCGGCCTCGGCGCCGGCCCAGGCCGCGAGGTCCAGGAAGGCGGTGCCCGGGACGAGGACGGTGCCGTGCACGGCGTGGTCGGCGAGCCAGGGGTGGGCGGGCACGGAGAGCCGTCCGGTGAACGACAGCCCGCCGTCCTCCGGCGAGCGCACGGCGGCGCCCAGCAGCGGGTGGCCGGCCGCCACGAGACCGAGGTCGTGCGCGGCGCCCACGACGGGCGGGGCGTCGAGCCAGTAGCGGCGGTGCTGGAAGGCGTAGGTCGGCAGGTCGACGTGCCGGCCGGCGGGGAGCACGGTCGTCCAGTCGACGGGCAGGCCTGCGACGAAGGCGGCCGACAGCGCCGTCACCAGACGGTCGGGACCACCCTCGTGGCGGCGCAGGGTCTCCAGGACCACGGCGCCCGGGACGTCTTCCAGCTGGTCGGCGACCGGGACGACGAGTCCGGGGTGCGGGCTGCACTCCACGAACGTGGTGTGCCCGGCGGCGACGGCCGCGCGCACCGCCGCGTCGAGGCGGACGGTGCCGCGCAGGTTGTCGAACCAGTACGAACCCGCCAACCGCTCCGGCTCGTCGACCACTTCACCCGTGACGGTCGAGTACATCGCCACCCGGCCCGCCAACGGCTCTACGGACGAGGACAGTTCGACGACCTCGTCACGGACCGCGTCCATGTACGCCGAATGCGAGGCGTAGTCGACGGGGATCCAGCGCGCCCGGATCTCCTCACGCTCACACTGCTCCACCACAGCGGCCAATGCCTCGACATCACCCGAGAGAACCACGCTCGACGGCCCGTTCACCGCCGCCAGCGACAACCGCTCATCATCGGCAACGAGTTCGGCCGCACGATCGGCGCCGACACCGACGGACAGCATCCCGCCACCCGTCACCCCACGCAGCGCCTGCGAACGCCGCACCACCACACGAACCGCATCCTCCAGGGACAACAGCCCCGCCACATGCGCCGCGGCGATCTCACCCTGCGAATGGCCGATCACAGCGGCAGGCCGTATCCCGCACGACTCCCACCAACGGGCCAGACCCACCATCACCGCGAACAGCACCGGCTGGACCACATCCACCCGCTCCAGCAGAGCGCCCGAACCGTCGCGCAACACTTCCAGCAACGACCAGTCCGTCAGCGGATCCATCACCCCCGCACACTCCCCGATCGCCCCGGCGAACACCGGTGAGACATCGAGGAGTTCGGCCGCCATCCCCGCCCACTGCGACCCCTGGCCCGGGAACACGAACACCGCACCCGAACCAGACACAGCAGCCGACTCACCCCCGGCCACCTCACCCAGCCGGTCCACCAACTCCGCCACCGTCCGCCCGGACACCACAGCCCGGTGCTCCAGCGCCGCCCGCCCCGAGGCGAGCGTCCGTGCCACCGCCACCGGATCGGCCCCCGGACGGTCCGCCAGCCAACCACCCAACCGCTCCGCCTGCGCACGCAGCGCCTCAGCCGATCGCGCCGACAGCACCCAGGGGACGACCACACCCGCACCCGTCACCGGCTCCGCCGGAACGCCCTCGCGGTCGGCGGAAGGGGGCTGCTCGATGATCACGTGGGCGTTGGTGCCGCTGATCCCGAACGAGGAGACCCCGGCCCGGCGCGGCCGACCGCTCTCCGGCCATCCCACCGACTCCGCCAGCAACTCCACCGCACCCGACGACCAGTCCACATGCGGCGACGGCGCATCCACGTGCAGCGACTTCGGCACCACCCCGTACCGCATCGCCATCACCATCTTGATCACACCCGCCACACCCGCCGCCGCCTGGGTGTGCCCGATGTTCGACTTCACCGACCCCAACCACAACGGCCGTTCGGCCGGCCGGTCCTGCCCGTACGCCGCCAGCAACGCCTGCGCCTCGATCGGGTCACCCAGCGTCGTCCCCGTCCCGTGCGCCTCCACCACGTCCACATCCGCCGCAGCCAGCCCACCACTCGCCAGCGCCGCCCGGATCACCCGCTCCTGCGACGGCCCGTTCGGCGCCGTCAACCCATTGGACGCACCGTCCTGGTTCACCGCCGAGCCCCGCACCACCGCCAGCACCCGGTGCCCGTGGCGGCGCGCGTCCGACAGCCGCTCCACGACGAGCAGGCCCACGCCCTCGCCCCAGCCGGTCCCGTCCGCCGCCGCCGCGAACGGCTTGCACCGCCCGTCCGCCGCCAGACCGCGCTGCCGCGCGAACTCCACGAACACGTTCGGCGTCGACATGACCGTCACGCCGCCCGCGAGCGCCAGGTCGCACTCCCCCGAGCGCAGCGCGCCCGCCGCCAGGTGCAACGCGACCAGCGACGACGAGCACGCCGTGTCGACGCTCACCGCCGGGCCCTCCAGCCCCAGCGCGTACGCGACCCGGCCCGAGACGACGCTCCCGATACTGCCCGCGAGCAGCAGACCCTCGTAGCCGTCGGGGGCCCGGTGCAGCCGGGAGGCGTAGTCGTGGTGCATGACGCCGGTGAAGACACCGGTCCGGGAGCCGCGCAGCCCGGCGGGGTCCAGGCCCGCGTGCTCCAGCGCCTCCCAGGAGGTCTCCAGCAGCAGGCGCTGCTGCGGGTCCATCGCGCGTGCCTCGCGCGGCGAGATCCCGAAGAACTCGGCGTCGAAGGCGCCGGAGTCGTACAGGAAGGCGCCGTGCCGGGTGTACACGGTGCCGGGGCGGGCCGGGTCCGGGTCGTACAGGGCGTCGACGTCCCAACCCCGGTCGGTCGGGAAGCCGCCGACCGCGTCGGCCTCCCGGGCGACGAGGCGCCACAGGTCGTCGGGCCCGGCGACGCCGCCGGGGTAGCGGCAGCCCATGCCGACGATCACGATCGGATCGTCGTCGACCGGGGCGGCCGCGGGCGTCGGGGCGGCCGCCGCCGGGGCGCCCGCCACCTCCCTGGTCAGCCGCGCCGCGAGGGCGGTGGCGCTGGGGTGGTCGAACACCACGGTGGCGGGCAGCCGCAGGCCGGTGAACGCGTTGATCCGGTTGCGCAGTTCCAGCGCGGTCAGCGAGTCGAAGCCCAGTTCGCGGAAGGCGCGTCGGACGTCGACGGTGTCCGCTTCGCCGTGGCCGAGCACGGTGGCGGTCTGGCCCCGGACGAGGTCGAGTGCGGCGCGGGCGCGGCGGTCCTCGGGCAGGTCGGCCATCCGGCGCGCCCAGGAGGACGCCTCGCCGGTGCCGCCGTCCGACCCGGCGCCCGTCGCCGCCCCGGCCGCCCGCTGCAGGGGGGTGCGGACCAGTCCGCGCAGCACGGGCGGCACGGTGCCGGCCGCCGCGAGGGCGCGCAGGGCCGCCCGGTCGAGGCGGGCGGTGACGGCGTACGGCAGGTCGGTCCGCAGCGCCGCGTCGAACAGCGCGAGACCGTCCTCGGTGGACAGCAGGCCGATGCCGCCGCGTGCGAGCCGGGCGCGGTCGGCGGCGGCGAGGTGGCGGGTCATCCCGCTGCCCTCGGCCCACAGGCCCCAGGCGAGGGAGATCGCCGGCAGCCCGGCCGCGCGGCGGTGCCCGGCCAGGGCGTCGAGGAAGGCGTTCGCGGCGGTGTAGGCGCCCTGTCCGGCGTTGCCGGTCACCGAGGTGACGGAGGAGAAGAGGACGAACGCGTCGAGGTCCTGCTCCCGGGTCAGCTCGTGCAGGTGCCAGGCGGCGTCCGCCTTGGGGCGCAGCACGGCGGCCAGGCGTTCGGGGGCGAGGGCCTCCACCGTGCCGTCGTCGAGGACGCCGGCGGCGTGCACGACGACGCCCAGCGGGTGCGCGGCCGGAAGGCCGGCGATCAGCGCCGCGAGCTCCTCGCGGCGGGCGACGTCGCAGGCGGCGATCGTCACCCGCGCGCCGAGCGCGGCGAGTTCGGCCCGCAGTGAGTCGGCGCCGTCGGCCCGCTGCCCGGCCCGGCCGACCAGCAGCAGGTGGCGCAGGCCGTGCTCGGTGACCAGGTGGCGGGCGATCAGCGCGCCGAGGGTGCCGGTGCCGCCGGTGATCAGCGCCGTGCGGTCCGGATCGAGGGGGCGCCCGCCCGGCGTCGCCGCAGCCGGGGCCGGGGCCGGGGCCGGGACCAGCCGGGGCCGGTACGGGATCCCGTCACGCAGGGCCAGTTGGGGTTCGTCGGTGGCGAGGGCGGCCCGCAGCGCGCGGCCGGAGCGCGCGGGGTCGTCGAGGTCGATCAGGGTGAAGCGGCCGGGGTGCTCGGACTGCGCCGTGCGCAGCAGGCCCCACACCGGGGACTGGCCGAGGCCCGGCACGGCCTCCCCGCCCCGGACGGCGACCGCGCCCCGGGTGACGACGACCAGTCGGGCGCCGTCCGGGCGGTCCCCCGCCAGCCAGGCCCGGACGGTGTCGAGGGCCCAGCGGGCGGCGGCGTGCGCGGCCTCGGCCGGGTCGGCCGGCCCGCCGGGCACGGCGGCGACCACCACGGCGGGTGCCGGATGCCCGGCGGCGGTGCGGGCGTCGAGCCCGGCGAGGTCCGGGAAGGTGGCGCGCGGGTCGAGACCGAGGTCGTCGGCGCCGAGGACCACACGGTCCGGGTCCTCCGCGGCGGCGAGCACGTGCGGTTCCGTCCAGTGCAGTTCGAACAGCGCGTCGCGCGGGGTGGCCCCGGCCGGGGCGAGCCGGTCGGCGGGCAGTTCGCGCAGGCTGAGGCCGCCGACCGTGAGAACGGGCGCGCCGGTGGGGTCCTCCACGGCGAGTGCGGTGGTGCCGTCCGGCGCGGGCGACAGCCGGACGCGCAGCGCGGTGGCGCCGGTGGCGTGCAGCCGCACGTCGGTGAAGCCGAACGGGATGCGCGGGCCGGCGCCGCCGGCGGGCGCGTCGGCCAGCAGCAACGGGTGGAGCGCCGCATCGAGCAGGGCGGGGTGGACGGCGTGCGCCTCGTCGCCCCGGACGGGGTCGGCAGGCAGGCGGACCTCGGCGTACAGGTGGTCCCCCGCGCGCCAGGCGGCGGTGAGGCCCTGGAACCAGGGGCCGTAGCCGTAGCCGAGGCGGTCGAGACGCTCGTAGGCGTCGGCGAGGTCCACCGGCTCGCTGCCCGCGGGCGGCCAACTCCCCTGCACCGCACCGACGACGGGCGCCTGCGCGGCCGTCAGCGTGCCGGAGGCGTGCCGCGTCCAGGGCCGTTCCGCGCTGTCGTCGCCGGGTTCGCCCTCCGGGGCGGACGGCCGGGAGTCCACGGTGACGGCGTGCCGGCCCGCCGGGTCGGCGGGGGCGACGGCCACCCGGAGCTGCGTGCGCCCGGTGTCGGGCAGCACCAGCGGGGCCTCCAGGGTGAGCTCCTCGACGCCCGGGCAGCCGGCGAGCTCACCCGCCCGGAGCACGAGGTCGAGGAAGGCCGTGCCGGGCAGCACCACCGTGCCGGTGACCGCGTGGTCGGGCAGCCAGGGCCGGGTGTCCGCGGAGAGCCGGCCGGTGACCAGGGTGGTGCCGTCCGGGGTCGTGGTGACGGCGCCGAGCAGCGGGTGGTCGACGGCGTCGAGGCCGAGATCGGCGGGGCGGGCCGGCGCCGGCCCGGCGGTCAGCCAGTAGCGGCGGTACTGGAAGGCGTAGGTGGGCAGGTCGACGTGCCGGCCGCGGTGGTCGCCGGGGAGCAGCGCGTCGGGGTCGGGCTCCGCCCCGTGGACGATGGCCTCGGAGACGGAGGCGAGGAACTGTCCGAGGCCGCCGTGATCGCGCCGCAGGGTGCCGATCGCCGTGCCGCCGGTGCCCCCCGCGGCGTCGGGGCTCTCGGGGCCTCCAGGGCTCTCGGGCCCTTCGGCGCCGCAGGCGTCCAGCGTCTCCTGGGTGCCGATCCTGAGGACGGGGTGCGGGCTCGCCTCGACGAAGAGCCGGTGGCCGTCCGCGTGCAGGGCGCGCACGGCGGGCTCGAAGCGGACCTCCTGGCGCAGGTTGCGGTACCAGTAGTCGGCGTCGAGCGTGGTGGTGTCGGCCAGCGGTCCGCCGGTGACGGTCGAGTAGAAGGCGATCCGTGCGGTGCGGGGCGCGAGGTCGGCGAGCGCGGCGAGCAGCGGTTCGCGCAGCGACTCGACGTGCGCCGAGTGCGAGGCGTAGTCCACCGGGATCCGGCGGGCGCGCACGCCGGTCCGCTCGCAGTGGGCGAGGAGGGCGTCGAGGGCGGCGGCGTCCCCGGAGACGACGGTGGTGGCGGGGCCGTTGCGGGCGGCGATGCCGATCCGGCCGTCCCAGGGCGCGAGGAGGGCGCCGGTCTCCTCGGCGGGCAGCGGGACGGAGACCATGCCGCCGGTGCCGGCGAGGTCCAGCAGGGCGCGGCTGCGCAGGGCGACCACCTTGGCGGCGTCGTCGAGGGTGAGCGCGCCCGCGACGTACGCGGCGGCGATCTCGCCCTGCGAGTGGCCGACGACGGCGCTCGGTTCGACGCCGGCGGCCCGCCACAGCCGGGCCAGCGCGACCATGACGGCGAACAGCACGGGCTGGACGACGTCGACCCGGGACAGGTCGGGCGCGCCCGGCCGGCCGCGCAGGACGTCGAGCAGCGACCAGTCGGTCCAGCGGGCCAGCGCCGCCGCGCAGGCCTCCATCTCGGCCTCGAACTCCGGTGAGGAGTCGAGGAGTTCGACGGCCATGCCGGCCCACTGCGAGCCCTGGCCGGGGAACACCAGGGCGGTCGCGCCGCGGGCGGTGGACTGGGCCCGGACGAGGTTGTCGGCCGGCTCGCCCTGGGCGAGCGCGGTCAGCCCGCGCAGCGCGTCGGCGTCGGTGCGGGCGAGGACGACGGCGGTGTGGTCGAACCTGGTCCGGCCGCGCAGCAGGGCGTGGCCGAGCGCGAACCGGTCACCCGCCGTCGCGGCCGCGCCCGCTTCGTCGGCGTCGGCGTCGGTGCCGGTGCCGGCCTCGGCGTCGGATTCGGCCTCGGCAGCGACAGCCGCAGCGGCCAGGTGCCGGGCCAGCCGGCCGGCCTGGGCGCGCAACGCGGCCTCGGTGCGGCCGGAGACGGTGAGCGGCACGGGCAGGTCCGGGTATCCGCCGCCGGGCTCCGTCGCCTGTCCGGCCTGCACGGGCGCCTGCTCGACGATGACGTGCGCGTTGGTGCCGCTGATGCCGAACGAGGAGACACCGGCCCGTCGGGGCCGGTCGGGACCGGCGGGCGAGGGCCACGGGGTGGTGGCCGACGGCACCCTGACCGCGCCCTCCGCCCAGCGCACCTTCGGCGAGGGCTCGCGAAGGTGCAGCACGCCGGGCACCAGCCCGTGCCGCATCGCGAGGACGGTCGTGATCAGGCCGGCGACCCCGGCCGCGGCCTGGGTGTGGCCGATGTTGGACTTCACCGAGCCGAGCAGCAGGGGGTGTTCGGGGGCGCGGTCGGCGCCGTAGACGGCGAGCAGGGCGTGTGCCTCGACCGGGTCGCCGAGCGCGGTGCCGGTGCCGTGCGCCTCGACCACGTCGACGTCCGCGGGCGCCAGCCCGGCGGAGCCCAGCGCCTGCCGGATCACCCGCTGCTGGGCCGACCCGTTGGGAGCGCTGAGGCCGTTGCTGGCACCGTCCTGGTTGACGGCGGAGCCGACCACCAGGGCGAGCACCGGGTGGCCGTGGCGCCGGGCGTCCGACAGCCGCTCCAGCAGGACGACGCCGACGCCCTCGGCCCACGCCGTGCCGTCGGCGTCGGCGGAGAACGGCTTGCAGCGGCCGTCCGGGGCGAGGCCGCGCTGCCGGGCGAACTCGACGAACATCCCGGGCTCGGCCATCACGGTGGCACCGCCCGCGAGGGCCAGCGTGCACTCCCCGTTGCGCAGGGCCTGGGCCGCCAGGTGCACGGCGACGAGCGAGGAGGAACAGGCGGTGTCCACGGTGACGGCGGGGCCTTCGAGGCCGAGCTCGTAGGCGATCCGGCCGGAGGCGACGCTCGGGGTGGTGCCGGTGAGCAGGTAGCCGTCCAGGCCGTCGACGGGCTGGTGCATGCGCGGGCCGTAGTCCTGCGCGGTGGCGCCGACGAACACCCCGACGCGGTCGCCGCGCAGCCCGGCGGGGTCGAGCCCGGCGCGCTCCAGGGCCTCCCAGGACGTCTCCAGCAGCAGACGCTGCTGCGGGTCCATGGCGAGCGCCTCGCGCGGGCTGACGCCGAAGAACTCGGCATCGAACTCGCCCGCGCCGTCGAGGAATCCGCCCTCGCGCACATAGGTGCTCCCCAGCCCGCCCGGGGCGGCCCCGTGCAGCTGGTCCAGGTCCCAGCCGCGGTCCCGGGGGAACGCGCCGATGGCGTCCACCCCCTCCGCGGCCAGCCGCCACAGCTGCTCGGGGGTGCGGGCGCCGCCGGGGAAGCGGCACCCCATGGCGACGACGGCGATCGGGTCGCCGTCCCGGTCGGCCGCCGGGGACGGCCGGGACCGCTCGGACCACTCGGACCGCTCGGACCGCCGCTCCGGCACGGGCCGTGCCAGGGCCCGTGCGCACAGGTGGCGGGCGAGGTCGGCGGGCGTCGGGTGGTCGTAGCCGGCGCTCGCGGGCAGGTCGAGGCCGGTCGCAGCCGACAGCCGCTGGAGGAGTTCGACGGTGGCGAGCGAGTCGAGTCCCGACTCACGGTAGGCGAGGTCCGCGCGGACGGCGTCCCTGGTGGCGTGGCCGAGCACGGCGGCCGCGTGCGAGCGGACCAGGTCCAGCACCACGCGCACCCGGTCGGCCTCCGGCAGCCCGGCGATCCGGCGGGCGAGCGGCGACGCCGGCGGCGCCTGGGGTTCCTGCGCGGCGGGAGCGGCCTCCCCGGGAACGGCCCCGCCGGGAACGGCCTCCCCGGGAGCGACGTCCTCGGGAAGAACGTCCTCGGGAAGGACGTCCTCCGGCGCGGCGGCGCGCAGCCAGTACGGCGTGCGCCGGAACGCGTAGGTGGGCAAGGCGACCCGCCGCCGCGCCCCGGTGCCGAAGAGCGCGGTCCAGTCGAGCGCGGCGCCCAGCGTGTGCAGCCGGGCTGCGGTCTCGGCCAGGGCGTCCGCCTCCGGCCGGCCGGCCCGCAGCGTGGCGACGGCCGCGAAGGCCTCGCCGCCCTCGGGCACCGGGCACTCACGGGCCAGCGCGGACAGGCTGCCGTCCGGCCCGAGCTCGACCAGGACGGTCGCGCCGGCCTCGCGCAGCTGTTCGACGCCGTCCCCGAAGCGCACCGCCCCGCGCACCTGACGCACCCAGTAGTCGGGCGAGCACAGCTCCTCGGCGGACGCCGTGCGGCCGGTCAGGTCGGACACCACGGGCGTCGTCGGCGGACGGAAGGTCAGCCCGCGCGCGACCTGCGCGAAGGCGTCGAGCATCGGCTCCATCCGCGGCGAGTGGAAGGCGTGGCCGACCCGCAGCCGCCGGACCTTGTGGCCCTGCGCCCGCCACCGCTCCCCGAGCGCGAGGACGGCCTCCTCGTCGCCGGAGACGACGGTGGCCGCGGGCCCGTTCACGGCCGCGACCGAGACCCGGTCCCCCAGGTCCGCGAGTGCCGCCACGACCTCCGCCTCGGCCAGGCGGACCGCCAGCATCGCGCCGCCGGGGGGCAGTTGCTGCATCAGCCGGCCCCGGGCGGCCACCAGGGCGCAGGCGTCGGGCAGGTCGAGGACACCGGCCACGTGCGCGGCCGTGAGTTCACCGATCGAGTGGCCGAGCAGCAGATCGGGAACGACGCCCCAGTGCGCCAGCAGCCGCTGCAGCGCCACCCCGAGGGCGAACAGGGCGGGCTGGGTGAACTCGGTGCGGTGGACGAGTTCCGCCTCCGCACTGCCCTGGGCCGCGAACAGCACCTCCCGCAGCGGACGCGCCAGGTGCGGGTCGAGGTACCGGCAGACCTCGTCGAAGGCGGCGGCGAACTCCGGGAACCGGTCGTACAGTTCGTGGCTCATGCCGGGGCGCTGGCTGCCCTGGCCGGAGAACAGGAAGGCGGTGCGGCCGGGCCTGACCTCACCGCTGACCACGCCGGGGGCCGCGCCCGAGGTGCGCAGCGCGTCGAGCCCGGCCAGCAGCCCCGCGCGGTCGGGGGCGAGGACGACGGCGCGGGCGGCGAGGTGGCTGCGGGTGGTGGCGGCCGACCAGCCGAGGTGCGCCGGCTCGACACCGGGGTGGCGCAGCAGGTGGTCGTGCAGGCGGTCGGCCTGGGCGCGCACCGCCTCGGGCGTGGTGCCGGAGAGCGGGACGAGGACCGGGGCCCCGGGGTCCGCGGCCGGCTCGGCGGGGCCGTCGGCGGGCGCCGCCGAGGCCTGCTCACCTCCACCGTCCGGCTGTTCCGCCAGCACCACGTGGCAGTTGGTGCCGCCCATGCCGAAGGAGCTCACCCCGGCGACCAGCCGCTGCCCGGGCCTCGGCCAGGCACCCGTCGCGTCCTGGACCCGCAGGCCGAGCGCGTCCAGCGGGATGCGGGGGTTCGGGGTCTCGTAGTTGAGGCTGCGCGGCAGTTCCCGATGGCGGATCGCCAGGACCGTCTTGAGGAGCCCGACGATGCCGGCCGCGCCCTCCAGGTGCCCGAGGTTGGTCTTCACCGAGCCGACCCGCAGCGGCGCGCCGGCCGGGCGGCCGGTGCCGAGCGCGGCGCCGAGGGCGGCCGCCTCCACCGGGTCGCCCACGGGGGTTCCGGTGCCGTGCAGTTCGACGTACTGCACGTCGGCCGGCCGGAATCCGGCCCGGCGGTGGGCCGCGCGGATCACCTGCTCCTGCGCCGCGGCCTCGGGCGAGGTGAGCGCCGCCCCGCCGCCGTCGTGGTTCATCGCGCTGCCCGCCACCACGCAGTACACGGTGTCGCCGTCGGCGAGCGCGCGGGCCAGCGGCTTGAGCACCACGACCGCGCCGCCCTCGCCGCGCACATAGCCGTCGGCGCGCGCGTCGAAGGTGAAGCACCGGCCCTCCGGGGAGAGTCCGCCCAGTTTGCCCGCCTCGCCCGGCCCGTCGGGGACGAGGTCGAGGTTGACGCCGCCCGCCAGGGCGAGTTCGGACTCCCCGCGCCGCAGGCTCTCACAGGCCGTGTGCACCGCGACCAGCGAGGAGGCCTGGGCCGCGTCGACCGTCATGCTGGGCCCGCGCAGGCCGAGCGCGTAGGAGACCCGGTTGGCGATCATGCTGCGGTGCAGGCCGGTCACCTGGCGCGCACCGGCCGCGATGCCCGCACGGCGCAGCAGGACGGCGTAGTCGTCCCAGATCGCCCCGGCGAACACGCCGACCGGGCCACCGCTCAGCCCGTGCGGCGGGATGCCCGCGTGTTCCAGGGCCTCCCAGCACAGTTCGAGCATGAGCCGCTGCTGAGGGTCCATGAGCGCCGCCTCGCCCGGACCGATGCCGAAGAACCCGGGGTCGAAGCCGCTGACCTCGTCCAGGTAGCCACCGCGCCGGGGCCGCTCCGGCCCGCCGGAGGCCGGCGTGGCGCCGGGACGTTCCGGCGGTGTCGCGGCGCGCCGGCCGTCGGGGAATTCACGGACGGAATCGACGCCGGTGCGCAGGAGTTCCCAGAACCCGTCCGGGTTGTCGGCCCCCGCCACCCGGCAGGCGAAACCGACGATCGCGACAGCATCCGAATCGGCCATACCGTTCCATCACGTCCAGAGTCGATTAGCGGGCGAGCGCGGGCAGGCAGAACTCTGAATCGGGCCATCGATGATCCGCAAGCGTCTGGTTTCGGCCAGCCGGACGTCGCGGAAGGAGACTGACGTCACCCCGAGCCGCCTCTTGCGCTCCCGCACCAAGCCCTGGAGCTGCAGAAATGCGATCACCTGACGAGTACACCGGTCCGGATCCGGCCACCTCGGCCATCGAACCCACGCGTCCGATTCTGGTGCGGAGGAAACATCCCGATAACGAACTACTGTTCGCCATCAATTCACGGGAGTCACACCCGTCACTCCCCGGGGCAATCCCGAGTCGACCGGAATCCCGAATTCCCCACCGCTCGACCATTCGGCCGGGCGCGTCCGGTCCGAAAGAATTCCCGACCCGCCGCAGGCTCGCCGGGCCCGCGATTTCAGGTGGGGGACGCGCCCGGGCTACGTGCCCGTCACCTGGACGCCGGACTCCCGGACGGACCCGACGCGAGGGGTGCGCGCGCCCACCCCTCGCGCCCGCCGCCCCCACCCTCCCCCGGTACGCGGCCCCGCCGGTGCGGGCGGCCACCTCCGACAAGGGCGTGGGCGGTCAGGCGCAGGTGGCCCTCAAGGCAGACCAGGTCGTCGTGCCCCTCGCCGACGAGGACGAGCGGAGGGAACCGCTCGCCCCTGAGCAGCGCGTGGGCCGCCTCGACGAACGGGTCGTTGGGCACGTCGAACGCCCGTAGCCCCACCACGATGCGTGTGGCGGCGTCGGCCGGCCGGCGGCTGCCACCCGACAGTTCGACCCCGGAGGAATGGTCGAGGTAGCGCACGCGGGCCGCCTCGTCCGCGGGGACGACGGACGGCTCCGGCGCGAACCCGGCGTCGATCCGCTGCCCGCAGGCCGTCTCGGCGAGCACGGTCGGATTCGCGGACGTCCGGGACATGGGGTGGGGCCGGGCCACGTCGTGGTGGCCCGGCCCCGGGTGGTGCGGGTGGTGCGGGTGGTGCGGGTGGTGCGGGTCAGCAGCTGATGGTGGTGTCACCGGTGTCGGCGGCGCAGGTGTCGGAGCCCAGGCCGCCGTTGGCGGTGTCGCCTCCGATGCCGTCCTGGACGTCGATGCTGTCGTTGCCGAGGCCGCCGCTCATGGTGTCGGTGCCGTCGTGGTCGACCAGGACGTCGTTGCCGTTCTGGCCGTCGAGGTCGTCGTTGCCGGGGCCGCCGTAGATGTGGTCGTTACCGTTGTCGAACAGGGACAGCACCACGTCGAGGAGGGTCTCGCCCCTGTTGGTGTCGTTGCCGGCCTCGCCGTAGAGGTAGTCGTCGCCGTTGCCGCCGCCCAGGGCGTCGTCACCGGCACCGCCCCACAGGACGTCGTTGCCGGGGCCGCCATCGATGGTGTCGTCGCCGCCGCCGGCGTAGACGGTGTCGTTGCCGCTGCCCGCGTTGATGGTGTCGTTGCCGCCCAGGCCGCAGATGACGTCGGCGCCGCTGGTGCCGTTGAGGGTGTCGTTGCCGTTGGTGCCGATGATCGTGCACCCCAGCGCGTTGTCGACGGTCGTGCTCTGCGCGGCGCTGTCGTTGCCCGGCACGGGGTCGGGTTGGGTGGCGTCGACCGCGGCGGTGGCGGTGACCGTACCGGTGGCGCTCGGCGACAGGGTCAGGGTGACGGTCGCGCTCGCGCCGGACGCCAGGCTGCCCAGGGTGCAGGAGACGGTCGGGGCGGTGATGCTGCACGAGCCCTGGGACGGCACGGCGGAGACGATCCCGGCCGGGGCCCCGGACAGGGTGACGGAGGCCGTGGTGCCCGTGGCGTCGGCAGGCCCGTTGTCGGTCACCGTCACCGTGTCGGTGAAGGTGGCGCCGAGCGGGGTCGGATCGGCCGAATCGGTCACCGAGACCGCCAGATCAGCCCCGGGGTCGACGTAGGTGTACTGGTCGGCGGCGGGCACCGGGCTGGTGCCGGCCGGGGTGGTGACGGTGACGTCGACCGTGCCGGGCGCGTGGGCGGGAACGGTCGCGGTGACGGTGCGGTCGTTGATGACGGTGACGGCGGTGGCCGGGGTGCCGCCGAACTTCACGGCGCGGGCACCGGCCAGTCCGGTGCCGGTGATCGTGACGGTCCCGCCGCCGGAGGGCGGGCCCTGGTTCGGGCTGACCGCGGTCACGGCGACCGGCACGGGGGTCACGGCGATCCCGAACGGAGCGCTGCCGACGGGGACGGTACCGGTGACGGTGTTGGTGGCCGTGTCGACCACCGAGACGGTGTCGGAACCGTCGTTGACGACGTAGAGGTTGCTGCTGGCCCCGTCGGCCGCGACACCGACGGGCGCGCTTCCGACCGCGATGGTGCCGGTGACGGTGTTGGTGGCGGTGTCGATCACCGAGACGCTGCCGGCGTTGACGTTCGTCACGTAGACGTGGGCGCCGTCGGGGTTGATCGCGATCCCCTCCGGCCCCCCGATGCCGCTGATGATGGTGCTGATGGTGTTGGTGGCGGTGTCGATGACCGACACCGTGTTGCTGTTGAAGTTGCCCGCGTAGGCGTGGGCGCCGTCCGGGGTGACGGCCACCGCGGCGGGCGTGGAGGCGCTGGGGTTCTGGATGGTCGCGACGACGGTGCTGGTGGCGGTGTCGACGACCGAGACCGAGCTGCCGACGAAGTTGGCCACGAAGGCCTTGGCACCGTCGGGGGCGAAGGCGATGCTGAAGGGCTGGCTGCCGGTGGCGAAGCTGGTGACGACGGTGTTGGTGGCGGCGTCGATCACGGTGATGCCGCCGATGCCGGTGGCGATGTTGTTGCCCACGTAGACCAGGGAGCCGTCCGGCGAGACCGCCACCGGACCGGGGATCACGCCGACCGGGACGGTCGCGACGACCGTGTTGGTGGCGGTGTCGATCACCGAGACGTTGTTGCTCCCGTTGTTGGCGACGTAGACGCGGGAGGCATCGGGGGACTCCGCCACCCCTTCCGGGAACCGCCCGACGGGAATGGTGGCGGTCACCGTGTTGGTGGCGATGTCGATGACCGAGACCGAATTGCCGCGCAGGTTGGTGACGTAGGCCATCCGGCCCCCGGCACTCGCCTGGGCGGGCGCGGCGGCCAGCGTGACCACGCCGACCAGCACCAGGAGGGCGGAGCTCAGCAGGGCGATCAGCGAACGGCGCCGGGAGCGGCGCATCGGACGCGGATACCGGGTTCCGAGACGAACACGGGAAGACGACATTGCCTCTCCTTCCGGTCCGCACCGCACCGGCGGGAGCCGACGGGCCCCGGAGAACCGACAGCGGCGCGGTCGCACAGGGACGGATCCCGTCACCGGCGGCAACACCACCGCCGATGCCCGCCCCACCCACCGCCACGGCCCGGCCCGGATTGCGGCAGCAGGCGACTTGCACGACCCCCGGTACCGGGCGCGGTGAAGTCCCTGAAATGCTCTCAGGCGGTTTACCTCCACCACAGGGAATGTTCGATTCGGACCGCATATGGCGATCAATGAGTTCCTCTTACCGGGTACTGATCGCCGACGGGACATGCTTCCCACCGCCGGATCCCCGCCGGATCCCCGCCGGCTCTCCGGCGAGGATCCGGCGGTCGGAGGAACCTCAGTGCCAGTTGGTGCAGACCCCGTACTCGATGCAGGCACGCGCCTTACCCGAGCCGTCGACCATGTTGCCGTACCCGGTGGCGCCGGTCGTGCGCCACCACTGGTACCAGTTGTCCTCGCTCTGCGCCCAGAACCACTGCCCGGCCGAGGTGCCGGAGATCCGGGCCCAGTTCGCCCTGCACGACGCGCTGTAGCGGAGTTCGATCGTGCCCCTCGACGAGGCCACCGATTCCACCGTGTAGGCGTCCGTGTTGCAGCCCGCGTCCACCGGGTCCAACCCGAAGCAGGAGAGCCCGGAGCAGCCGGCCGTGACCCGGGGCGTGGCGGCGGAGGCCGTCGGGGCTGCGGACGCGGTCGGGGCGGCGAACCCGGTCAGTGCCGTCGCGGCTGCCGCGAGACCGAGCAGGACGGTGGTCGTGCGATGCGTGCGGTGCGTGCGCTTCACTCGGGTTTCCTTCCGTGAGGAGAGGTGATCGTGGTGGTGGCTCAGTTCCAGGCGGTGCAGTTGATGTTGCTGCCCCACTGCGGGTTGCCCCACGGATCGCCCACCGCGAACGAGACGCCGCACGCCCGCACCCAGTAGCCCGGCCCGTCGTAGGACTCGGGGGTCTGCAGGTGGAGCCGTCCGCCGACGGCGACGAGGTTCTTGGCCTGCCACGGCCAGTGCCCGTTGCCCGCGGTCTGGGACACGTCCAGGTAGACCGCGTCGTTGTAGTAGTTCAGGTAGGCCTCCGCGTACGCCCGGTCGTGGCCGTCGGAGCCGCTGTACACGTGCATGCGCACGTCGTTCACCTCCCCGCCCGCGTACGGCGTCCAGTGCACCCACGGAGTGACCCACGCCGAGGTCAGGCCCTGCTGCTCGGCACCGGAGCGCAGCCGCTCGGCGGCCTCGGGGGAGATCTCCTGCACCGCGCCGACCACGTGGTGGCGGCCGGGGTGCGCGGCCTCCTCGGCCGGCGCCGCGTGGGCCGCCCCCGCCGTGGGCAGCGCCAGCAGCACCGCTGCCGCCAGGACGGCGGACAACCGTTTCACCGCCGACGCCGGTGGACGTGCGGGCGTCGCGGTACGGACGTTGGCGTGTGGCATGGCTGTCTCCTGCTCGGTGTGGAAACGGAGGGACGTCCCGGCGTTCCGGGCGCCGTGGGGTCTTCGACGGCGTTGCGCCGCACTGCGCGGGAGCGGCGGACGCGGGCCCTTCGGACGCGGGCCCTGCGGGTGCGGGCCCTGCGGGTGCGCTGCCGTCGGGGCGTGGTGTCGTCGGGGCGCGGTCGTGCCGGCGCCGAGGGCGGCCGTTCCTCGCTCTCGGGCTTCGGCACGCTTCGAGCTTTCACGGTCCGCCGGTTGTTGCGCAGCCCTCCCCGCCGGACGAAACAAAAGGCTGCTCCGCTGGTCGGAAGGACCGCTGGAACGAGACAGGCTGATGAGAAGCCGTTGCAACGGGCTCCCCCGGCCCTTAGGTTGACGCGGTCCGGTGGTGCAGCCGACGGGGGGGAGGACACGGGATGGGGCGTCAGGAGGGCCCGCTGGACCCGGCCGACGGGCCGGTTCAGCGCTTCGCGTCGGAGCTGCGCGAGCTGCGCCGGGAGGCGGGGAACCTCACCTACCGGGTCATGGCCGACCGCACCCGGTACTCGGTGGCGACGCTGTCGCGGGCGGCGGGCGGGCAGCAACTCCCCTCGCTGCCGGTGGTACTGGCCTACGCGGAGGCCTGCGGCGGCGATCCCGCACAGTGGGAGCGGCGCTGGCACACCGTCGTGCGGGAGACGGCGGCCGGGGACGGCGGCGACGCCGCTGCGCCCTACCGGGGCCTGGCCCGCTTCGAACCCGGTGACCGGGAGCGGTTCTTCGGCCGCGACCGGCTCGTCGCCGACCTGCTGGCCCTGGTGGACTCCCACCGCCTGGTCGCCGTCGTGGGCGCCTCGGGCAGCGGCAAGTCCTCCCTGCTGCGCGCCGGACTGATCCCGGCGCTCCGGGACCGTGGCGGGGCGGGCACGGGCCCGGCCGCCATCCGGATCCTCACGCCGGGCCCGCGGCCCGCCACCGACAACGCCGCGCCGATGGCGCCGGGGGACGGTCCGGGCGACACGGTGGTCGTGGTGGACCAGTTCGAGGAGGCCTTCACGCTGTGCACCGACCCGGCGGAACGCGCCGCCTTCATCCGCCGGCTGGTGGCGGCGTGCGCGCCGGACAGCCGATTACGGGTGGTTCTGGCGGTGCGGGCCGACTTCTTCGGCCGCTGCGCGGAGCACGCCGACCTGGCCCTCGTCCTGCGGAACGCCACGCTGCTGGTCGGGCCGATGGGCCCGGCCGAACTGCGGGAGGCGATCGTCAGGCCGGCCGCCGGCGCGGGCCTGATCGTCGAGCGCGCCCTCACCTCCCGGATCGTCGAGGAGATCGACGGCGAACCGGGTGGACTCCCCCTGCTGTCGCACGCCCTGCTGGAGACCTGGCGCCGCCGCAAGGGCAGGGCACTCACCGAAGCCGCCTACGAGGCCGCCGGCGGCGTGCGGGGCGCCATCGCCCGCACCGCCGAACAGGCCTACAACGGCCTGACGCCGCAGCAGGCCGCCACCGCCCGGCGCATCCTGCTGCGCCTGGTCACCCCGGGCGACGGCGCACAGGACACCGGCCGCCCCGCCCACCGCACCGAACTGGCGTCCCTCGGCACCGGGGACGCCGACACCGGCACCGCAGCGGTTCTGGAGGCCCTGGCCCGCGCCCGGCTGATCACCCTGGACGGCGACACCGTCCACCTCGCCCACGAAGCCCTGATCAGCTGCTGGCCGCGCCTGAACACGTGGATCGACGACGCCCGCGACCGGCTGCGCCGGCACCGGCACCTCACCGAGGCCGCCAGGGCCTGGGAGGAACTGGACCAGGACCCCGGAGCGCTCTACCGCGGCACCCGCCTGGCAGCGGCCGAGTCGGCCTTCACCGGCGCCGGGCACCGCGAGGACCTCACCCCGCTGGAGTCCCGCTTCCTCACCGCCGCCCTCACCGCCCGCGACCAGGAGAACCGCAGGACCGCGCGCTCCGCCCGGCGGCTGCGAACCCTGCTCGCCACGCTGTCCGCCCTGGTCGTGCTCGCCATGCTGGCCGGGGTGGTCGCGTGGCAGCAGCACCTGACCGGTGAACGCCGCCGCACGGAGGCCGCCGCCCGCCGGGCCGCCGCGGTGGCGGACGGCATGCGCTCCTCCGACCCGCTCACGGCGATGCGGCTGAGCCTCGCCGCGTGGAGGACCGCCGACCTCCCCGAGTCACGGTCCGCACTGCTCGGCGCCACCGTCCAGGCGGACCAGGACGTCTTCACCGATCCGCCCTCCGACAAGGCCGTCCCGCAGACGCACTTCCTCAGCGGTGACGGGCGCACGCTGGTCGGTGTCGGCCGCGACGAGGTGGTGCGGTGGGACGTCGACACGCACCGGCGGGTGGCGTCGCTGCCCGGGCTGAAGGACGAGGCCGGGAACGTGGAGGACATGAGCGCCGACACCCGGGCAATCGCCGGATTCGATCACAGTTTTGTGAACGTGTGGGATGTGCCTCCGGAACGCTCCCGCATCATCCCGGCCGGCCCACTGCCGGTGACACCGTTCCCTCCCGAACCTGACCTGATCAAGACCGCAGCCCGGTTCGGCCCGAGCGGACGGACCCTGCTCCTCTATGCCAACGCCGGCTCCGACCATGTGATCCAGGTCCGGGATCTCACCGACGGCCGGCTGCTGTTCGAACGACGCGCCAAAGGTGGTGAGCGCAGGCCGGTCGGCCCCGACGAGCTGCGCGGCGTGCCGGAAGTCAAGCAGCGGCGGATGTGGGTGGAGGGCCGCTGGGACTTCTATCCCTACCCTGATGCCTCCCTCAGTCCGGACGATCGCTTGGTGGCACTGTGCCTTCCGGGTGAGCGGGTCCAGGTGTGGAACGTGCCCGAGCAGCGCCAGGTCCCCGCCCCCTGGGCTCCCGTCGTCAGCGCGCAGCAGTGCCTCGAAGAAGCGGTCGGGTTCGCGCAGGACGGCCGCCGGTTGGCAGTCGTCGACAGCGAGGGAGTCCGGATCTGGGACATGGCCTCGGGCACGGAACTCCCGCGGATCGAGCATGCCGGCATCAGGGAGACGGCGTTCAGCGCGGACGGAACGCTGATGGCGGCCTCGGACGGCAAGGAGGTACTGCTGTGGCGCCTCGACACACCGTCCGCGCCACTGCTGCGGCATCCGCTCGCCAACACCGACGTCGGCCAGCTCAGGCTGGATCCGGCCGCACACCGGATCCGTTACCTGGAGGGTACGACCGGAGCCGTCGTCCGCACCATCGACCTCACCAACGTCCTCACCCCGCCCTGGACCACCCGACCGATCGCGGTCGCCGCGTTCAGCCCCGACGGCAGCACGCTCGCCACGCTGTCCCCGCCCGAAGGTGACGCCGTGTACCGCTTCCAGCTGCGCGATGTCCGCGGGGCCGGGCACGTCGTCGACCTTCCCGGCATCTCCTGCACCTCGAAGCGCCAGGTCCCTCTGCCCTGTACGGTCCTCGCGGCGTTCCGTCCCGACGGGGGCGCATTCGCCTACAGCGTCTCCGACCCCTTGCGGACGGGTTTGGACGCAGCCCCGCTGTCCATCTGGGACGTTTCCGCCGGCTCCGTGACCGCGACGCTGAACTTGAACGTGAATGCCGCCGGTGAGGCGTTCCCGGGGGGCCCCTTCAACGGGATCGCCTTCACGCCGGACGGACGATCGCTTCTGGTGTCACGGACGCCGTGGGGTGAGGAGGTGGAGGTCTGGGACGTGTCCCAGCACGCCAGGACGCGGGTGATCTCCGGGGCCGGCGGGGAACACCTCGCCGTCCGGCCGGACGGGCAGCTCCTCGTCACCTCGCACAACCAACTCACCGGCCTGCCGTCAGACCCGGCGAATCCCCGTACGCTCACCCAGAACACGACCCACACCGTGGCGTTCAGCCCGGACGGCACGTACCTGGCCACCGGCGACGAAGCCGGCCGCGTCACCCTCTGGGACGGCAGCGCCGAGCGGAACCTGGGCGTGCTGCCCGGCACCTTCCGCCCCAACACGGCAGGGGTGTTCGACCCCATCTCCGCACTCGCCTTCTCCCACGACGGCCGCACCCTGGCAGCCGCGGGCGCCGACGGCACGCTGCGGATGTGGGACCTCGGATCCCGCCAACCACTCGGCCCCGCCCTCCCCGCGCCGGGGGGCGCCATCCTCTCCCTGGCCTTCAGCGCCGACGACCGCACCCTGCGCGCGGCGACCGAGCACGTACCGGGGCACGAGATCACGGTCGCCCCGGAACAGGAAGCCGCCGACATCTGCACACGAGCCGGAGGCGGCCTGACGCGGGCCGACTGGAAGACCTACCTCCCCGAGGTGCCCTACCGAGAGCTCTGCTGACCCCGACGACGCGATCGATCCCCTGCGGCCCCTCGCCGTGCATCCGTCCCGGCCGTACGACCATCGCGGCCTGGACTGGTCACAGCGCGAACGGCCGGTGGGCGAGAGCCAGTTCGACCACCTCGGCCGCTGTCGGCTCCGGCCCGTCCGGCCAGTGGACCAGGTCGCTGACATAGCCACTCGGACAGCCGAGGCCCCTGTCCAGCGCCTCCAACGTGCGGTCGATCTCGGCGTCATCGGCGCAGTCCCCATCCATGATCTTCTGCACCAGCGCAACGGCCGACTCACGAGTCATCACTGCTCCAGCCACCCCCTCCAGGCCGAGGAGAGCCTAGCGAGCCACCTGATCGACCGGACAAGGCCCCGGGAACGCGGGCGCACACGCGGATGGACCGCCGTTCACTTGAACGGGCCAGTGCAACTGCGCACCGGACGGTCGAACGGCCCGGACGCGGAGCGGGCGCGGCGGTCGCCCGGGCCCTTGTCGACCGGTCGACATCCCTCCTGGCCGACGAAGAGCTTCCCGCCGCGCGGGCCGGCGGCGAGGTGCGGGCAGGACGTCCCCCTGGGCACCGCCTACAACCCGTGGACGCCGTTCGAGGCCCCCCGCTTCACCCGGCTCGACGACCGGCCGCCCTCGGGCGGGGCTCCTGTCGTTTCCTCCCCACCCCGCCGGGCAGACGCCGCGGCATGGACCAGTCCCAGGCACCGGTACCCGGGGCCCTCGCGGCCTTCCACGCCGATCCGCTGCCCGTGTTCACGCCGCCCGGTCCCAAACAGGACCGCGGCACCGGCCCCCGCCTGCGGCGTCCTCCAGCGCGCGCAGAGCCGGCGGTCGGCCGGGGCGCGCACAAGTCCGTGGTCCCAGCGAGGCGATCATCATGACGAACCCCACCCGGCCGGCCGGGCGACCGGATCCCGGCGCCGGAGCCGCTACGGAGGAGGCCGGCGTACTGGCCCGGCAGGTCACCGCGGCGCTGACGGCCACCGGGCACACCGTGGCCGTCGCCGAGTCACTGACCGCGGGACGACTCGCGGCCGCGCTGGCCGAGGTGCCCGGCGCGGGGCAGGCGTTCCTCGGCGGGATCGTCGCCTACGCCACCGAGACCAAGGAAACCCTGCTCGGTGTCGACGCCGCGCTCCTCGCCGACGCCGGCCCCGTGCACCCCCGGGTGGCCGTCCGCATGGCCGAAGGGGTCAGGGCATCCGTGGGCGCGACCTACGGCCTCGCCACCACCGGGGTGGCCGGGCCCGCTTCGCAGGACGGACACGAGCCCGGCACGGTGTTCGTCGCCGTGGCCGGGCCGAGCGGCAGCCGGACAGCGTCCCCGCCCCTGTCCGGCTCCGGCCCGCAGGCCGTCCAGGCCGGCACGGTGCGGGCAGCGCTGCGGTTGCTCCGCGACTCACTTCGGCCGGACCCGTGACCGTCTCGCCCGCCGGCCCGCCCGACCTTCCGAGCGTGCGAAATGACCCCGCCCCGCTTCCTCGGTGACGTCCCTCGTCGTCCCCCGACGTGCGCCGGGGACGGCTACCTGCGCGACTGCTCGGGCACCGGCGTCCCCGCCGGGGGCGTCCGCGGTCGGCCCGCCCGGGCGGCCGGCGGGCTCAGTGCAGGGCACTGACGGCGCGAGCGATGACGAGGAGTGAGGTGACCAGCGCCGCGATGCTCTCGACGCTCATCAGGAGCTTCGCGCGGGTGGTGAGCGGCATGGTGTCGGTCGGACTGAACGCGGTCGAGTTGGTCACCGACACGTACAGGTAGTCGACCAGTGCGGGGCTCCAGTCACTGGAGCGGCTGGACCCGTCGGCGACCTCCTCGACGGCGTCGTGGTTCTCGTCCTGGGAGAAGCGGAAATCCGCGAGCGGCAGCTCGGAGCGGGGCGCCTGGGTCCGGACCACGGGTCCGCCCCGGTCCAGCTCCCAGAAGGCGAGGCCGAAGACGATGATGTCGGTCGCCCACACCTGGAGGGCCGCCAGCAGCAGCGGGCCGCCTTCCTTCACCTCGGTGGAGACCAGGGCCCGGACCAGCAGGCCGAGCACGATGAGGTTGCTGATGCCGATGACGGCGACCAGCGCCAGCGACACGGCCCGGGAGAAGCGGTTCTGCCGGGTGAGGCGGCGCGGGTTGACCGCGATCAGCGGGACCAGCAGCAGGACTTCCAGCGCGGGCAGGACGAAGCGCGGGCCGACGAGGAGGCTCTCGGGCAGCGCGAGGTAGAGCAGCGCGGCGACCAGGGTGGCGATCACTCCGGGCAACCGGGCCTCGCCCCGGCGCTCGTGCCGGGGATGCCGCGCGGGCAGGCCCGGTCGCGGCGTCTCCGCATGGTTCGGGGTCATCGTTCCACTGCCTCCGATCAGAACCGCGAACGTGTGGCGGAGCCCGGCGCGGAACGCGGAACGACACGGCGGGGCTCCACCGGCGCCCGGTGCAGCCCCGTGCCGGGAGCGGCTACCAGCGGTACCAGCGGCTGCGGCTGCCGGCGGTGCCGGTGCCCCGGGCGATGAAGCCGATCAGCCACACGACGAAGACGAGGATCGCCGCCCACCAGAGGACCTTCACCGCGAAGCCCAGGCCGAAGAGCAGCAGGGCGACCAGCAGGACCAGGAGAAGCGGGACCACGGTTGTTCCTCCTTCGTGTCGGGTTCGCCGTTCGTCTGCCCGGCCGGGCCGGTTGCATGCGCGCTCGGCACGCCGGGGACTCCTCGGACTCCTCCCCCGGGCCCCGGACCGCGCCGGACACGGTGGAGCGGCGGGTACCGACCGGGCCCCTGCTGCTCTCCCACGGAGACGCGAGGGACATCGCCCTGGCGGACGGGCGGATCGTCGGCGCGCGCGGCCGGCCGAGGACCGGGCGAACCGGGGCCGACCACTGCCCGGACCGGCCCACCACCCCCCGTCGGCCGGCCCCACCCGCGCCCTGCAGACCCTCGACCCGCGCGTGCAGGGCCCGATCGCCGGAGGCTGATCGTCTTCCTCCCCGGTCAACCGCCGTGTCCGGAGGGCCCGTGGTCGTCCGCGTCGTGCTCGTCCGAGGTGTTCCGCGTGGCCGGTCGCGGGCCGGGGCCGTACCGGGGAGGGTAGGCGGGCTTTCTCCTCCGGGCCTGTCGGCGGCTGCCCCAGACGAATGCGCCGATGAGGACGGCCACGATCAGCACCGCCGGAATCACGAGCGCGCCGCCCGCGAGGGGCGCCGCGATCTGGACCACTGAACCGGGCATGGGCGAACTTCCCTTCTGAATCCTTCTGAGCTTCTGATCGGGGTTCTGCAGGGTCTGTGTCGAGCCGGCGGCGGAGCGCCGAACATCTCCACGAGGAACCACCGTCCGTGCCAGCACCGCCGCCGCCCCGGCCCGGTGATGGCGGGGCCACCACCGGGCCGAGCACGAGCGCGACCGGCCCCACGTCCTCCGGGCGTCTATCCGGCCCGGCCGAACCCATTCGCCCGGATCCGCGATCATTTTTCGGCAGGACCGCTTCCGCCGGCCTGCGGCCCGGCCGGCACGGGGGCAACCGCGCGCTGCGAGGAACCGTCCGGAGAGGCAACTGGTGACCCGGGCCAGGCCGATGCCCTCTACCGGCAAGCAGCCGATCAGGGCAACTCATGGGTAGCCTCACGGGCCCCTCCACCACACTTGGCGGGACCCCGTGCGCGCCATCGCCGTCCCGGAGACCCGACGGGCCGAGCGGGTTGGGAACGGCGGTCACGGCGCAGAAGGGAAGCCGAAGGCCCGGGGTGGAGCAGTCGTTGTCGTTTCCGCTGTTGCCATCTGGCGTTTCCGGCCCGGAAACAGGGGCGCAACAGCATCCGACCACGCCATGCTGTGACGCACCGTCAGACCGACCCGGCTGACGCGCAGGTGGTGGCCGACGCAAGTCGCCACCGATTGAGGAGGTCCATGTGCAGCGTGCGCTGCTGTCGCCCAGGGCGGCCCTGGTACTGCTGATCGGCATGCTCATGGGAATCGGCGCGGGGATCCTGGCCGCCGCAGGAGGAGTGCACCTGGCGCAGTGCGTCCTGTACGGTGTCGGCGCCTTCGGCGTCAGCGTCACGGTCGTCAACCAGCTCGTCGCTGGCCCCGAGAAGGAGCCCACGGACTCGACGTCCGCATCCTGACCACCGACGTGGCCCGGGCACTCCGGTTCCCGGGCCACGGCCCGCCCTACACTGCAAGGATGGTGGCGCTGTGGAGACCCATGAGAGACCGGGGAGCCGGACCGGGAGCCTCAACGCGCTGAGCCCGGATCTGAACGCGGAGTGCCGTGCCTTCGCCGAGGCCCTGCGCAGCTTGTTCGCGGGGCTGCGGCCTGCGGTGTCGATGCGCCGCTACGGCGCCCGCCGACACCTGAGCCCGGGAGCGCTCTCCCGCTACCTGTCCGGACAGCGGATCCCGCCCTGGCAATTCGTCCAGGACCTGCTCACCGACGTCGGCGCCGACCGCGGCAGCGTCGCGACCCCCGAGACGATCGAGCTGCTGCGCTCCCTGCACACGGCCGCGCAGCAGACCAACGCCTCCGTCAGCCACGCCTTGCAGCAGCTGCAATTCCAGCTGGCCGAGGCCGACCGCCTCTCCCGCAGGTCCGCCGCACACAGCGATGTCCTGGGCGAAGCCCTGCTCGACAAGAACCACCGCATTGCCGACCTGGAACTGCGCCTCAACCAGTTGGAGAGCGACTGGGCCCGCGAACGCGCCCGCGCGGACGAGATCACCCTGTACGCCGGCGACCGGGACGGCCTGCTGCTCGAAAGACAGGCGTTGGAGAAGGAGGTCGCTCGCCTGGAGGACGAGCTGGCGGCGGCGCTGCGCCGGCAGCTCTCCGCCGAAGCGCGCTGCGAGCTCCTGGAGCGCCAGCTGGTCGTGGCCGAGCAGCAGGCCGGCGAGGAGCCGCCGAGTATTGAGCCCGGTGCCGCTGTGGCCTCCACGGGCAGGCCCAGGGTCCTCGTCGTCGACGACGAGCCGGCGAACCTGGTGGCACTCGACGCCGTCCTCGGATCCGCCGACTGGGACGTCCTCGCCGTCGCCTCCGGCCCGGACGCGCTGAAGGCACTTCTCCAGCACAACGACATTGCCGTGATCATCCTGGACGTGCAGATGCCCGGCATGGACGGCTACGAGACCGCCCTCCAGGTCAAGAACCGTGCTCAGACCCGCGACATCCCGATCATCTTCGTCACCGCGATCGGCGACAGCCCTGAGAACTCGCTGCGTGGCTACGACGCCGGGGCGGTCGATTTCATCGTCAAACCGCTCGACCCCTGGGTCCTGCGCGCCAAGGTCACTGTCCTGACCGGCATGTACCTCAACTACCGCGGCACACCCCGCACCATGCCGGCTCAGCACTCCGAGAACGCCACGCACTGGCCCCTGCCCACTGCCCGGCGGCCCCACCCGCCGTCCTGACTGCCCGCGATGCCCAGGTCGGGAGCGCAACGCGCCCGGCCGTCACCGGGTGCCGACCCTGCGCCGTCGCCCCGAACGCCCACAGGGCCGGGCGGCGTGTGGAAGCAGGCCAGGGCCAAGCAGCGCGGGCGGAATCGGGTGCGCGAAACGGGAGCAGGCGCGGCGAAGCGCGCCGGCGCCACCGGCAGGCGACGGCTCTCCCAACTCACCGAGACCGAGCTGTACCAACGCCAACCGACCTCGCCACCGAACGCCGTTCGACCATGACCCGCAACCGATTCCCCAACTCGCCCCACACGCCGGCCGCCGCCCCACCGCCTCCTGAGCCCCTGCCCCGGCCGGCCACGGGGATCACGAGGGTGAACAGGTTCGCGGACCCTGAAGCCGACGACGGCCCGATGGGCGGCCCGCGGGGGGTGCGCGGACAGCCGAGCGGCTCCCCCTTCGGAGGAAGGGGGAGCCGCTGCGGGCCCGCCGAGGAGACGGATGCTCAGGCGTGGCGGCGCGAGCTGCCTCCGGTGACCAGCCGGTGGACGACGAGGATGATGACCGAGCCGACGATGGCGGCGACCCAGGTGGAGAGGTCGAAGAAGCCGTCGATGGAGTCGACGCCGAAGATGACCTTGCCGAGCCAGCCGCCCAGCAGGCCGCCCGCGATCCCGAGAAGGATCGTGACGATGACGCCCCCCGGGTCCTTGCCCGGCATCAGGGCCTTGGCGATGAGGCCCGCGAACAGTCCGATCAGGATCCAGGCGACGATACCCATGTGCTTCTCCTACCTCGATGAATAACGGCCGATGCCAGCGCTCGTCTTCACCGTCCCGCCACTTCCAAACCTGTGTGTGCCGACCACGAGCGCCGACGTCCGGTGACGAGAACCCCACCGCGCCGTTCCGGACGAAGGACAGCGGTCCGCGTGCATGATCCGGCCGACCCGGGGCAGTCGGCAGCCGCACCACAACGACGGACCACTCACCGAGGAGGCGCTCATGACCAGCGGAATGTGGGGCTACGGCAACACCGAGGGCTACGTCCCCGGCACGGACCTGACGGGCTACCGCGTCGAGGCCGAGGACGGCCACATCGGCAAGATCGACCGGCACACGGAGGACGTCGACTCCGCGCACATCGTGGTCGACACCGGCCCGTGGATCTTCGGCCGGGAGGTGCTGCTCCCGGCGGGCACGATCCGCCGCGTGGACACCGGCGAGCGGACGGTGTGGGTGAACCGGACGAAGGACGAGGTCAAGAACTCGCCGGAATACGACAAGGACCGGCACACCGCGGACCCCGAGTACCACCGCACGATCGGCAGCTACTACGGCGGAGCCATCTGAGCGCACCGCCCGCCCCGGCCTCGTGTGGGCCACGACCAGGTTGTCGTGGCCCACACGGGGCCGGCCGCTTGTTCACCACGCCCCGGGCTCTTCCGAGGTCACAGCGGTTGCACCGTCGCGTCCGCGAAGCCCCGCGCGACTGCGGCCCCTCATGACACGCCCTCAGGACAGACCCTCAGGACAGACCGCCGCGCGAACGGCGAACCGTGCGGCCGCCTCCTGCGTCCGGGTGGAGCGCCGTCGGCGGGGCGCACCGGGAACGCGGACGAACCGGAGCAGCACCGGACCGGCCGGCTCCGGCCGAGGGCACCACCCGCCACCCCCTTGACACGACCAAATCGGGACGGAATGGTTGATTTCGTACATACTGCCTGATTGTCTGCGGGGTGTGACGTCGCAGCGTCAACACCCTCCCCGCGCAAAGCCCTGGGCCCTGGGCCCGGTCCCGGGCCCCGGGCTTCGCGCCGGAGGTACGACGTCGCGCTGATCACGGATCTCGTACGGCGTCTCCTGGACACCGGTCTTCCGAGACGCGAAGCGCTGTGGTGGGAGCCGGAGACGGGCTCGCGGGGGATGTCGGCCCCCCTGGAGCGCTGCGCGCGCCACACCCTCCGGACCCCGTCCGGATCCTCACCCGAGGGAATGAACGAACGATGGACAGATTCACCGAGCCCCACCTCGTCGGAGGTCCGCAGGAGCTCCTGCGGACACCCCCGCAGCCCGTCCGCGAGGACGCCGACCGGCTGACGTACCGCTGGCGCAACGGCTACGAGCACTACGAACGCGAGGAGCGCACCACCGACGCTGAGTCCGAACCGACGTATCGGTGGGCCTATCACACGACGATCGCCGAATGACCTGCCCGGCACGCCGGAGGAAGTCCGCGACCTGCGCCCGGGGCGCGCCTGTGCGTCCC
>NZ_JBHYUU010000100.1:0-9803 GCF_042749955.1 Kitasatospora sp. NPDC059462
CGACGCCGGCCCGCTGGACTCCCCCGTCCGGCTCGCGGGCCCCCCGGCCACCACCTGGGCGCCGGGGGCCCTGCGTCGTGTCCGGTCAGGCGTCGTACTGGTCGACCTTGAACGGGCGGCTGCCCTGGGCCTCGGCCTTGAGGCCGGCCGCGCGGCCCTTGAAGGCGCGCTCGGTGTCGAGGTCGTGCTCGGCGAGGAACTCCAGGGTGGCGGTGTGCACGGCGCCGAGCACCGGGTGGGAGGCGTTGAGCGCGTTGTCCGCCATGGTGCGGGTGCCCCAGGGCGCTCCGGCCCAGGTGTGCCGGAAGCCGAAGGGCTCGGGCAGGCCGAGGCCGCCGCCGAGCCAGGAGAGCAGGCCGGGCATCCGGTGGAAGGGGGCGCGGACGGCCTGCCGGACGACCTCGTCGTTGTCGATCAGCCGGAGCTTGACCGTGCGCTCCTCCCAGAACCGGAAGGTCTTGGCGACGGACTTCTCCTTGTCCTTGGGCTTGTCGCCGAAGAAGCCGTCGATGGGGCCGAGGGCGTAGCCGGCGACGGTGATGTTGAGGGTGTTCGCGAGCAGCACCACGGTGACGGTGAAGGTCAGGACGAGCTTCCCGTCGTGGGTGATGAACTGGGTGGCGAGGTAGTGCCGGGGCCCGCCGGAGAAGGTCTGCTTGTCGGCGATGGCCTGGACGGCGAAGTCGCGCATGTGGTCGCCGTCCATGTCGGCGTTGCCGGGGCGGCTGATCTCGTCGGCGCTCTCGCCGACCTCCAGGACGACCCACTGCTTGACCTGGACGCCGGGCATGCCGCTGTTGGCGACCTCGCTGATGCCGAGCGACTTGAGGTGGCCGGAGATCTTGCGGACGAGGTCCCAGGGGTGGAACTGGCGGAAATCGATCTGGCCCTCGGCGGGGCGCAGGGTGTCGATGAGCTTCCACTCGCCCCAGCGGCGGCCGGCGCCGAGGATGCCCTTGGCCCCGGCGTAGTGCTGGACGTTGGTCTCCTGCTCGGAGTCCAGCCGGCCGAGCTTGGCGCGCAGGTCGGCGGCCTTCTTGTCGAGGTCGTCGCGGGGGACGGCCATCGGGACGGTGGCGGCGACGGCGTTGCCCTCGGCCAGCGAGAGCCAGCGGGCACGCAGGTCGGCGGCGGTGCGCTCGACGATGCGCCGGGCCAGGAACCAGCCGATGACCGGCGCGAGCAGCACGATCCGCAGGTAGAGGCCGAGGATGCCGCCGGCCGGGGGCTTGATGGCGAGCAGCGCGGCGAGGCCGACGACGAGGGCGAGCACGACGGCGCCGTACGCGGTGGCGTTCTTGGGGTTGTCGCGCCGCAGCCAGGCGCGCAGCTGGAACGCGCCGAGCCACACCAGCGTGCCGGGCAGGCAGAGCAGCCCGGTGACGACGGAGACGGTGGACAGCTGCCGGTCGCGGGTGCGGCGGATCTCCTCGGCGGCCAGGCAGTGCTCGACGATCTGGCGGGTGTCGAGGCCGAAGGAGGGGACCAGCGGCTTGCGGTCGCCACCGAGGGTGCGGGAGATGAGCGCCTTGCTCCAGGCCTCGCCGAAGTTGGGCGCGAAGAGGGCGAAGCGGCCCTTCTTGGCGGTGGTCCCGGCGAGTTTGGCGGCGCCGTCCTCCAGCGTGATGTCGCGGTACGCCACCGAGGAGATCGCCTGGGTGCCGGCGGTCTGCGGGCCGGCGTCGGTCCGGGGTATCTGCGCACCCGGGGTCATGTCGAGTGTGGTCACGGTGGCGGTCCCCTCCTCCCCTTCGTCCTGCGGCAGGTTACCGTGCCGGGGCACCGGCGCGGGCATGATCGTCTGAAGTGCCGTCACGAACGGGCCACGGTGGGCCTGTGGGGCATGATGCCCACGTTCCGGCTGTTCGACGCGCCCCGGTGCGGCCGTCGGGGCGCGATGGTGCACGATGGCGGCATGACGAGCGGTGGGCTGACGGATCCGGTGCTGGTGTTCGACGGGGACTGCGGGTTCTGCACCACGTGTGCGACCTGGGCGGAGCGCTATCCGCGGCAGACGCTGGCGTCGGGGGGCTGGGAGGCGGTGCCGTTCCAGTTCGCGGACCTGGCGGAGCTGGACGCGGTGGCCGGGGGGCGCGGCGAGGTGACCCGGGAGCGCGCGGAGCGCGAGGTGCTGTGGGTGACGCCGGGCGGCCGGGTGTACGGCGGGGCGCAGGCGGTGGCACGGCTGCTGATGCGTTCGGGCGGGGTGTGGGCGTACCTGGGCGGGGTGCTGGCGACGGCGCCGGTGCGGCCGGTGGCGGCGGTGGTGTACCGGTGGGTGGCGCACAACCGGCACCGGATGCCGGGCGGGACGCCGGCCTGCGCGCTGCCGCGGCGGTGAACGGCCGGCCCTCCGGAGGGTGAAGCGGCCGGGGCGTCAGTCCTGGCGGGTGAAGCGGTCGGCGAGGGCGGCGGGCATGGGTTCGTGGCGCAGGTGGGCGCGGCTGAACTCGGCGGTGCCGTGGGTGAGGGAGCGCAGGTCGAGGGGGTAGCGGGCGAGTTCGAGCTCGGGGACCTCGGCGCGCAGCAGGGTGAGGCCGGGGCCGCCGGTCTCGGTGCCGAGGACGCGCCCGCGGCGGGCGGAGAGGTCGCCGAGGACGGCGCCGAGGTAGTCGTCGGGCAGCAGGACGCCGACGGCGGCGACGGGTTCGAGCAGCCGGATGACGGCGTGTTCGGCGGCGTCGCGCAGGGCGAGGGCGGCGGCGGTCTGGAAGGCGGAGTCGGAGGAGTCGACGGAGTGCGCCTTGCCGTCGGTGAGGGTGACGCGGATGTCGACGAGCGGGTGGCCGGTGGCGACGCCCTTGGCGAGTTGGGCGCGGACGCCCTTCTCGACGGAGGGGATGAAGTGCTTGGGGACGGAGCCGCCGACGACGTGTTCCTGGAACTCGAAGCCGGAGCCGGCGGGGAGGGGTTCGACCTCAAGGTCGCAGATGGCGTACTGGCCGTGGCCGCCGGACTGCTTGACGAGGCGCCCGTGGCCGGCGGCGGCGGTGCCGAAGGTCTCGCGCAGGGCGACCCGGTGCTCGACGGTGTCGACGTGGACGCCGTGGCGGTTGCGGAGCCGGTCGAGGACGGCTTCGGCGTGGGCCTCGCCGGTGCACCAGAGGACGAGCTGGTGGGTGTCGGGGTTCTGTTCGAGGCGTAGGGCGGGGTCCTCGGCGGCGAGCCGGGACAGGGCCTGGGAGAGCTTGTCGTCGTCGGCCTTGCTGTGCGCCTCGACGGCGACGGGCAGCAGGGGTTCGGGCAGGGTCCAGGTGTCGAGTTCGGCGGTGTGGCCGGGTTCCTGGACGGTGTCGCCGGCGCGGGCGGTGGTGAGCTTGGCGGCGCAGACGAGGTCGCCGGCGACGGCGTGCGGAACGGGTCGCTGGAGCTTGCCGAAGGGGCTGGTGAGGCCGGTGACGCGTTCCTCGGCGTCCTGGTCGGCGGGGTGGCGGGGGCCGGTGAGGCGGATGCGGGTGTCGGGGCGCAGGGTGCCGGCGTAGAGGCGCAGCAGGCTGACGCGCCCGACGTAGGCGTCGCCGGTGACCCGGACGACCTGGGCGGCGAGGGGGGCGTCGGGGTCGCAGTCGGGGGCGGGGCGGGTGCGTTCGGCGGGGGTGGGGAAGGTGGTGGTGATGAGGTCGAGGAGTTCGGTGGCGCCGAGGCCGTGTTCGCTGGTGGGGACGGCGGGGTGCAGGGTGCAGGCGAGGACCTCGCGGCGCATGCCGGCTTCGAGGGAGTCGGTGTCGGGGGTCTCGCCGGTGAGGTACTGCTCCATGAGGGTGTCGTCCTGGCCGGAGATGGCTTCGACGAGGCTCTCGCGGGCGGGGGCGGTGTCGGGCAGGGGGTCGGCCTCGCCGTAGGTGTGGCCGGTGAGGAGGTCGACGCTGCCGTCGGGCCGGCCGTCGTGGTGGACGGGCAGGAAGAGCGGCCGCAGGGTGTCGGGGCCGAGGCCGAAGGCGTCGTGGCAGGCGGTGAGGATGTCGTCGAGGCTGCCGCGGGCGATGTCGAGCTTGGCGACGGCGATGGCGCGGGGGATGTTCTCGGCGGCGCACTCGCGCCACAGGGCACGGGTGGGGGCGGTGACCGGGTCGGTGGCGGAGACGACGAAGACGGCGGCGTCGGCGGCGTGCAGGGCGGCGCGCAGCTCGGCGGCGAAGTCGGGGTGGCCGGGCGGGTCGATCAGGTTGATCTTGGTGCCGCGCCATTCGAGCGGGAGCACGGAGAGCTGGACGGAGCGTTGCTGCTGGTGCTCGATGGGCTCGTGGTCGGAGACGGTGGTGCCGTCGGTGACCCGGCCGGGGCGGCCGACGGCGCCGGCGGCGTGGGCGAGCGACTCGGCGAGGGTGGTCTTGCCCACGCCGGCGCAGCCGATGAGGACGACGTTGCGCAGGTCGCCCGGTCCGGCGACGGCGGGGGCCTGGCCGGCTCTGGCGGTGCTGCGGTCGGGCATCGGGGTCTCCTCCCGTCGCGCCGAGGCTGTCGGTGAAAGTCTAGGGGCGGGGGCTGCGGGGGGCGCGCGAGCGGCATGCGGGGGTGGTGCGCGCGCGGGGGAGGTCGGCGGGCGTGGCTACGATGGGTGGGCCGGATGGGCTGATCCATCGGGTCGTCTGCCGCGCACTCCGGCCGCAGGCGGGTACCAGGCAGATCGGAGCGGTCGGGAAGGCCATGCTCAACAAATACGCGCGTGCCTTCTTCACACGTGTCCTGACCCCGTTCGCCGCGTTCCTCATCCGTCTGGGTGTGAGTCCGGACACCGTGACGCTGGTCGGTACGGCCGGTTCGGTGGCCGGTGCGCTGGTGTTCTTCCCGCGCGGGGAGTTCTTCTGGGGCACCATCACGATCACGCTGTTCATCTTCTCGGACCTGGTGGACGGGAACATGGCGCGGCAGCTGGGGCGGTCCACGAAGTGGGGAGCGTTCCTGGACTCGACGCTGGACCGGGTCGCGGACGCGGCGATCTTCGGCGGCATCGCCCTGTGGTACGCCGGCAAGGGCGACAACGACCTGCTGTGCGCGGTGGCGGTGTTCTGCCTGGCGAGCGGGCTGGTGGTGTCGTACACCAAGGCGCGGGCGGAGAGCCAGGGGCTGCCGTGCGACGTGTCGGGGCTGGTGGAGCGGGCCGAGCGGCTGGTGATCAGCCTGGTGGCGGCCGGTGTGGCGGGTCTGCACACGTTCGGGGTGCCGTACGTGGAGTGGCTGCTGCCGGTGGCGCTGTGGCTGGTGGCGGCCGGCAGCCTGGTGACGGTGTTCCAGCGGATGCTGCAGGTGCGCCGTGAGGCGTTCGAGGCGGACCGCATGGCGGCCGGAAGCTGAGAGGGGGCGGTCCCGCGGTGAAGGACCGAGTGGTGGACCGGCTGGTGTACACGGCGTACGCGGCGGGCTGGGGGGCGCTCAAGCACCTGCCCGAGCCGGCGGCGCGGGCGCTGTTCGACCGGCTGGCGGATTCGGCGTGGCGGCGGCGCGGCAAGCGGGTGCTCCAGCTGGAGGCGAACCTGCTGCGGGTGTGCCCGGAGGCGGACGAGGCCCGGCTGCGGGAGCTGTCCCGGGCGGGGATGCGCTCGTACATGCGGTACTGGCAGGAGTCGTTCCGGCTGCCCGTGTGGGGCCGCGGGCGGGTGCTGCGGGACGTGCAGGTGGACGGCTTCGAGCACGTGCAGGCGGCGATGGAGGCCGGGCGGGGCGCGGTGGTCGCGCTGCCGCACATGGGCAACTGGGACCTGGCGGGCGCCTGGGTGGCGACCCGGGGGTACCCGTTCACGACGGTGGCGGAGCGGTTGGAGCCGGAGCGGCTGTTCGACCGGTTCGTGGCGTTCCGGGAGAGCCTGGGCATGGAGGTGCTGGCGCTGACCGGCGGCTCGGTGAGCGTCGTCGGCACGCTGGCGCGGCGGCTGCGGGCGGGCAGGCTGGTCTGCCTGGTGGGGGACCGGGACCTCTCGGAGGCGGGCATCGAGGTGTCGTTCTTCGGTGAGGCCACGCGGATGCCGGCCGGTCCGGCGGCGCTGTGCCAGCGGACCGGGGCGGCGCTGCTGCCGGTGTCCCTCTGGTACGAGGGGCGGACCATGCGCGGGCGGGTGCACCCGGAGGTCGTGGTGCCGGCGGAGGGCGACCGGGCGGAGAAGACCCGGGCGATGACGCAGGCGATGGCCGCGGTGTGGGAGGCGGCGATCCGGGAGCACCCGGAGGACTGGCACATGCTGCAGCGCTTCTGGCTGGCCGACCTCCCGGTCCGTGAGACGGTGGAGCCGGGGGCGGACCGGGCCGCGGCAACCGCCCGTCCGGCCGTCCGGGAGCCCGCCGTCCGGCCGGCGGCGGAGGCGGCCGGGGAGCCGGCGGCCGAGGCCTCGGGAGCCTGAGCACCGACGGACCCCGGGACCTCCCGGGAGCGCCGTCGTACCCGCACCGCACCGCACCGCCCGCAGGATTTCGAGGAGACCCGTGAAGATCGGCATCGTCTGCCCCTACGACTGGGACGTCCCCGGCGGCGTGCAGTTCCACATCCGGGACCTCGCCGAGCACCTGATCGGCCTGGGCCACGAGGTGTCGGTGCTGGCGCCGGCCGAGGACGACGAGGCGCTGCCGCCGTACGTGGTGTCGGCCGGGCGGGCGGTGGCGGTGCCGTACAACGGCTCGGTGGCGCGGCTGAGCTTCGGGATCCTGTCGGCGGCCCGGGTGCGGCGGTGGCTGCACGAGGGGCGGTTCGACATCCTGCACGTGCACGAGCCGGCCTCGCCGAGCCTGTCGATGCTGGCGGCGTGGTCGGCGTCGGGCCCGATGGTGGGCACCTTCCACACCTCGAACCCGCGCTCGCGGGCGATGATCGCGGCCTCGCCGATCCTGCAGCCGGGGCTGGAGAAGATGCGGGCGCGGATCGCGGTGAGCGAGTACGCGCGGCGCACCCTGGTGGAGCACCTGGGCGGGGACGCGGTGGTGATCCCCAACGGCGTGGACGTGGGGTTCTTCGCGCAGGCCGAGCCGGACGAGCGGTGGACCGGCGGGGCGGCCGAGGGGCGGCCGGGGACGATCGGCTTCATCGGCCGGATCAACGAGCCGCGCAAGGGCCTGCCGACGCTGCTGGCGGCGCTGCCGCGGATCCTCGCGCAGCGGCCGGGGGTGCGGCTGCTGGTGGCGGGCAAGGGCGACGAGGAGGAGGCGGTCGCCGGGCTCGCGCCGGAGGTCCGCGCGCAGGTGGAGTTCCTCGGCATGGTGAGCGACCGGGACAAGGCCCGGTTGCTGCGCAGCGTGGACCTCTACGTGGCGCCGAACACCGGCGGCGAGAGCTTCGGGATCATCCTGGTCGAGGCGATGTCGGCGGGCGCGCCGGTGCTGGCGAGCGACCTGGACGCGTTCAAGCAGGTGCTGGACGGCGGGGACGCGGGCGAGCTGTTCCCGGTGGAGGACGCGGACGCGCTGGCGCGGACGGCGCTGCGCCTGCTGGGCGACCCGGCGCGGCTGGAGGAGCTGCGCAAGGCGGCGTCGCGGCACGTGCGGCGGTTCGACTGGTCGACGGTGGGCGCGGACATCCTGGCCGTGTACGAGACGGTGACGGCCGGGGAGGCCGCGGTGGTGGAGGACGAGCGCAGCGGGCGGCGCGGCCGGTTCGGGCTGGCCCGGGACTGACCGGGGCGGGGCGCCGAGGTTAGGGTTCGGACGGTTTCCCGTCCGCAGTTCCCGTTCCCGTCCCTGGAGGGCCCGATGCCGCAGATCTCCGTCGACTACTCCCCGAGCCTGGCCGGCTCCTTCGACCGCCGCGAGCTGGGCGCGGCGATCAACCGGCTGGCGGTGGAGACCGTCGCCGCCGCGCCCGAGGGCTGCAAGACGGTCTTCCGGGCGACCGACCCGGAGGTCGTGGTGGGCTTCGGGGAGCGCGCCGAGGCGCAGCTGTTCGTGCAGTTCCAGATCTTCCCGGGCCGCAGTCCGGAGGCGAAGGCGGCGCTCACCGAGGGGGTGCTGGCGCTGCTGGCGGAGCGGGTGAAGCCGGCGCCGGGGGAGCGGCTGCACCTGGCCGTGGACGTGCGCGACATCGACCGCGAGGCCTACCGGAACACCGCGATCGAGGGGTGAACCGGGGGCACCCGGTAGCGTAGCGCCCCGTGACTACCTGGATCTGGGCCGGCGTGGCCGTGGTGCTGTTCGGCATGTACCTGAGCTGGACGGCCGGAAGGCTGGACCGGCTGCATGCCCGGATCGACGCCGCCCGTGCGGCGCTGGACGCGCAGCTGGTCCGCCGGGCGTCGGTGGCCATGGAGCTGGCGACGTCCTCGTTGCTGGACCCGGCGGCGTCGCTGCTGCTGCTGGACGCGGCGCACGCGGCGCGGCAGGCGGAGGACGAGCAGCGCGAGGTGGCGGAGAGCCAGCTGAGCCTCGCGCTGCGGGCGGTGTTCGCCGAGCCGGAGCAGGTGGCGGCGCTGGTGGCGGAGCCGGGCGGCGAGGACGCGGTGCGGGACCTGACGGCGGCGGTGCGGCGGGTGCCGATGGCGCGGCGGTTCCACAACGACGCGGTGCGGGCGGCGCGGGCGGTGCGCGAGCACCGGCTGGTGCGCTATTTCCGGCTGGCGGGCAAGGCGCCGTTCCCGATGGCCTTCGAGATGGACGACGCGCCGCCGCCGGCGCTCACCCCGCAGGGCGCTCCGGCGTAGCCCGACCGGTCGCGGCCCGGTCCCACCTGGGCCGATGGGGGTCCGGATACGGCCTCTTTGTCGTATCCCGCCGGACCGGCTGGACTTGGTGGCGCATGGAGGGGCGGTACCTTCCGCCTACCATAGGGCGATAGCACTGGTTCATTCTTCGAGTGAGGTCTCACGTGTCCACCACCCCCACCACCGCAGACCAGCCGCAGATCGGCACCGCCCGGGTGAAGCGCGGCATGGCCGAGCAGCTCAAGGGCGGTGTGATCATGGACGTGGTCAACGCCGAGCAGGCCAAGATCGCCGAGGACGCCGGCGCTGTGGCCGTCATGGCCCTGGAGCGGGTGCCGGCCGACATCCGCAAGGACGGCGGCGTGGCGCGCATGTCGGACCCGAACATGATCGAGGAGATCATCGGCGCGGTCTCGATCCCGGTCATGGCGAAGTCCCGGATCGGCCACTTCGTCGAGGCCCAGGTCCTGCAGTCGCTGGGTGTCGACTACATCGACGAGTCCGAGGTCCTGACCCCGGCCGACGAGGTCAACCACTCCGACAAGTGGGCGTTCACCACCCCCTTCGTCTGCGGTGCCACCAACCTGGGCGAGGCGCTGCGCCGCATCGCCGAGGGTGCGGCCATGATCCGCTCCAAGGGCGAGGCCGGCACCGGCAACGTCGTCGAGGCGGTCCGCCACCTGCGCCAGATCAAGAACGAGATCGGCCACCTGCGCGCCCTGGACCACAACGAGCTGTTCGCCGCCGCCAAGGAGCTGCGCGCCCCGTACGAGCTGGTCAAGGAGGTCGCCGAGCTCGGCAAGCTGCCGGTCGTGCTGTTCTCCGCCGGTGGCGTGGCCACCCCGGCCGACGCCGCGCTGATGCGCCAGCTGGGTGCCGAGGGCGTCTTCGTCGGCTCGGGCATCTTCAAGTCGGGCGACCCGGCCAAGCGTGCCGCCGCGATCGTCAAGGCCACCACCTTCTTCGACGACCCGAAGATCATCGCCGACGCCTCCCGCAACCTGGGCGAGGCCATGGTCGGCATCAACTGCGACACCCTGCCGGAGAGCGAGCGGTACGCCAACCGCGGCTGGTAATGCGCCCCGGACGGCCCGCCGCGCGGTGATCACCGGCGCGGCGGGCCGCCCCGCGTCGTCCGTTCGACAGACAACAGGGACGAGAACTGTACACACCATTAATCCGCGA
>NZ_JBHYUU010000100.1:9813-11486 GCF_042749955.1 Kitasatospora sp. NPDC059462
CTTTGTTGGCATAAAACCGCGCAACGAGGGGGTTATCTGTGTGCAAACCCACCGGTGCTTTGATTGCCCCCCGGGAGGCCCCGCGGCGGGGTGATCCCGCGGGGGGGGGCCCGCCGCGCGTCGTCCGTTCGAGAGTCAAGAGGTACGAGAAGTGTCCACTCCAGTCATCGGCGTCCTCGCCCTGCAGGGTGACGTCCGCGAGCACCTGATCGCGCTGGCCGAGGCCGACGCGCTGGCCCGCCCGGTCCGCCGCGCGGAGGAGCTGGCCGAGGTCGACGCGCTGGTGATCCCCGGCGGGGAGTCCACCACGATGTCCAAGCTGGCGCTGCTGTTCGGCGTGATGGACCCGCTGCGCGAGCGGGTCGCCGCCGGCATGCCGGTGTACGGGACCTGCGCCGGCATGATCATGCTGGCGGACAAGATCCTGGACGGGCGCGAGGACCAGGAGACGGTCGGCGGCATCGACATGACGGTGCGCCGCAACGCCTTCGGCCGCCAGAACGAGTCCTTCGAGTCCGGGATCGCCTTCCGCGGTCTGGACGACGCCCCGGTGCACGGCGTGTTCATCCGCGCGCCCTGGGTGGAGTCGGTCGGCGCGGGCGTCGAGGTGCTGGCCGAGCTGCCGGCCGCCGACGGCCCGGAGAGCCGGATCGTGGCCGTCCGTCAGGGCAACCTGCTGGCCACCTCGTTCCACCCGGAGCTCACCGGTGACCACCGGGTGCACGGCCACTTCGTGCGCATGGTCGAGGAGCACCTCGCCGCCGCGTGACCGCGCGTGCATGACCGTGTGCGGTGGGGCGGCGGCCGCACCGGTAAGATCTCATCTGTTCATTTCCCTTTGGCGACGTAAAGGAGCTGGCGATGTCCGGCCACTCTAAGTGGGCTACCACCAAGCACAAGAAGGCCGTGATCGACGCCAAGCGCGGCAAGCTCTTCGCCAAGATGATCAAGAACATCGAGGTGGCGGCGCGCACCGGCGGCCCCGACCCGGCCGGCAACCCGACGCTCTACGACGCCATCCAGAAGGCGAAGAAGAGCTCGGTCCCGATCGACAACATCAACCGCGCCGTCAAGCGCGGTGGCGGTCTGGAGGCCGGCGGTGCCGACTACCAGACGATCATGTACGAGGGCTACGGCCCGAACGGTGTCGCGGTGCTCATCGAGTGCCTCACCGACAACCGCAACCGCGCGGCCTCGGACGTGCGCGTGGCGATGACCCGCAACGGCGGCTCGATGGCCGACCCGGGCTCGGTGTCCTACCTGTTCACCCGCAAGGGCGTCGTCATCGTCCCCAAGGCGGACGGTGTGGACGAGGACAAGCTCTTCGAGGTCGTCCTCGACCAGGAGCCCGAGGAGATCAACGACCTCGGCGACTCCTTCGAGATCGTCTCCGAGGCCTCCAAGATGGTCGCCGTGCGCACCGCCCTGGTGGACGCCGGCGTCGACTACGACTCGGCGGAGGCCAACTTCCTGCCGAGCATGCAGGTCGAGCTGGACGTCGACGGCGCCCGCAAGATCCTGAAGCTGATCGACGCCCTGGAGGACAGCGACGACGTGCAGAACGTCTTCGCCAACTTCGACATCAGCGACGAGGTCGGTGCGCAGCTCGACGCCGAGTGATCGTGCCCCCTCCCGGGCCGGGGGGGCCCCCCGCCGCCCGGGCCGGGGGGGGT